>JAKISX010000056.1 GCA_021648405.1 Sulfurimonas sp.
TATTTCCAGCATTTTCAATTTTAACCACTAAAGAGACAACTGTAAACTATGCTCACCCTATTATATTTTTGTTTCTTGGTGGTTTTTTACTTGCTATTGCAGTTGAAAAAACAGGACTTCATAAATACATAGCAGATAAAATGCTCTCACTTTTTCCTGCAACTCCAAAAGGGATAATATTTTCACTAGCTATTACATCAGGGCTTCTTAGCTCAGTTCTCTCAAACACTACAACTACACTTCTTTTAATAGCGATAGCTCTTTTTATAACAGATAATTTAAAATTAAAGATGAGATTTGCATTAGCAATTGCATATGGTGCTAGTGTTGGTGGAATTTTAACACCAATAGGGACACCTCCAAATTTGATTTTACTTGGAGTTATGCAAGATAAAGGAATGGAATTAATTCCATTTTTACAATGGGTTGTAATGGTTGCTCCACTTGTTTTTGTAATGTTATTTATGGTCGCCTCACTTTTAAGTATAGGTGTTAAAGATATAGGTGTAACACTTACAAGTGAAAAAAAGCCATTAGAAAAAGAGCAAAAAAAAGTATTATATATTATTGCTGGCTTAGTGACCCTTTTACTTCTAAATGCTCCACTAAAACCTTATTGGAACGGGCTAGGTCTTAGTGAGGCAGGTATATTACTTGGATGTGGACTTTTACTATTTGCACCACCATTTAATGTCCTTGATTGGATGGCTGATAGAGGGAAAGTTCCATATAGAATTATGTTTTTGTTTGGTGCAGGTTTTTCTATAGCTACAGCATTTAGTGCTACTGGTTTAGCTGATGAAGTTGCATCATATCTTATTGTAATGACGCAACTACCTCCAATACTTATCATACTTAGTGTAGCGATGCTCATAACTTTTACAACAGAGATAACATCAAACACAGCACTTATATCTATAATGCTTCCAGTAATTTACTCAGTAGCAGAACAAACAGGGTTAAATACAACTCTATTTATGATGATAGCAACAGTATGTGCTAGTTACGCCTTTATGCTTCCAATTGCCACCGCTCCAAATGCCATAGCCATGAGTAGTGGAGTTGTAAGTATAAAAGATATGGCAAGATATGGAATAGTTTTGAATTTAGTTGGGATAGGACTAATAGTTCTAATAGCTGAATTTTTTTGGAAAGGAATTTTATAAATGATAGTACATATAGTAATGTTTAAATTTAATGAGCAAGATAAAAGTAAAAACCTTGTCTTGGTAAAGGATAGATTAGAGGGGTTAGTATCTAAAATACCAACTTTAAAATCTATGGAAGTTGGGATTGATTTTAATCAAAGTGAGCGTGCTTTTGATTTGTCTCTTTATTCAACATTTGATAATAAAGATGATTTAAAAAGTTATGCTTTACACCCAGAACATCTAAGTGTTGTTGAATTAGTAAAAAGGGCAACTACGCAATCTAGGGTAGTTGATTATACTGTTTAACATAACTATTTATTATTTAAGTTTTAATTTGTTACAATAATTAAATTTAGATAAGGTTTAAAGTGATGATAATTATCAAAAAGCAAAATTACTTTAGTTTAACTCTCCTTTTTCTTTTTGCAACATTTTTTTTTATTGGTTGTAGCTCTAATGATTCGAGTGCTAAAACTTTGGACATAGATATCCCACCAGTTATAACTTCATCAGCCAGCGTGTCTATATATGAAAACCAAGTAAGTGCTTTAACTATTACTGCTACAGATGCAAATGGAGATACTGTAACTTACTCAATAAGTGGAGGAGATAGTGAGAGTTTTAGCATAGATGCAAATAGTGGAGAAGTTACTTTTAATGCAGCACCAGATTATGAAACTAAGACATCTTATACTTTTGTCCTAACAGCTACAGATGAAGCAGGAAATACAGCAATTCAAAATATATTTATAAATATCATAAATATTATTGAATATACTGGATATGCACCAATTATAACTTCATCAGCTACCGTATTTGTAAATGAAAACCAAATAAGTGCTTTAATTATTACTGCTACAGATGCAAATGAAGAAACTCTAACTTATTCCATAAGTGAAGGAGATTCAGAAATCTTCAATATAAACCCTTTGACAGGAGTAGTAAGTTTTAAGATAGCACCTGATTATGAGACTAAAATAAGTTATACTTTTACAGCAACTGCTACAGATACTTCTGCAAGAACTGATACCCAAAATGTAACTATAAATATTATGGATATTTATGAAGGTGTCCCACCAGTGATAACTTCATTAGCTACCGTATCTGTAAATGAAAACCAAACAAATGCTTTAACTATTACTGCTACAGATATAGATGGTGGAGCTATTATTTATTTCATAAGTGGAGGAGATTTTGCTAATTTTAGCATAGATGCAAATAGTGGAATTATAGCTTTTAATGTAGCACCAGATTATGAGACTAAAACAAGCTATACTTTCACTGCAACTGCTATAGATAATACAGCAAAAATAGATACACAAAGTGTAACTATTAATATTAATGACATTGCAGAAGTTCCAATTTTAGCTAATTCTATACTCTTTGTAGATGAGAATGCAACGATAGGTACAGAAGTTGGGAACATAACCATTGCTGATGCTGGGGATACAAGTATAACAGCTTTTACACTAAGTGACACTACAAACTTTGAAGTAAACGCAAGTGGATATATAAAAACTAAAATAACACTAGATTATGAAAACAATACAACTTATACACTAACAGCTTATGCGACAAACTCAGGTGGAGATAGTACAAATGTCAATATAATTATAAATATTAACGATATAGGTGATTTTTACATAAGATCAGCAGTCTATGATAACAACGCTACTACAAGTGTGACAGATGACAAACTATACATCTACTTTAACCAATCTATAAATCCTGTCTCCATAGCATCAGATATGAGTATAAACTATGTCTTAGAAGGGACAGGTGCTATAGGTACAGCATCTGCAAGCGCTTACGATGATACAAAATTTCATCAACACATAATTTCTCTAAATAATGCTGGTTCAGTCTCTACAGCTCTTGTAGTTAATGATACAAATATATCTATAGCCTCAGATGTACTCCAAGACACTTCAGGAAATTACACCATTTATGATGCAAATAAAACAACAGTTAAAAAATTTATAACTATTTTAAAAACAGGACAAATAATTGCTTACATTGCAAATGATGATGGCGCATATCAAAGTGGAAAAATAAGAAGTTATACCGATAACGGAGGTACGGTTACAGACAATGCGACTGGGCTTATATGGCAAAAAGAGGATGATAATGTCACAAGAACTTGGGCAAATGCAGGAACTTACTGTGCAGGCATTACACTAGATGGCAGCTCTGATTTTAGATTGCCAACTATACAAGAACTAATTCACTTAAGTGACAAAAAAGAATCTAATCCATCTATAAACCCAATCTTTATAAATACAAATAGCCATATTTATTGGACATCTACTACCTATGCGGTCACTGCATCTCATGCATGGTTTGTCGAATTCAACACCGGTTTTGACTTTGCGTTTCGAAAGACAAATAACTATTATGTGCGTTGTGTACGCTAGCGAGATAATTTGATTTATTTGAGGAATTTTAATGAGATATAATAACTTATCAATATACCGTTCATATATGAACCTTGTTTGCATGCAAATAGCTACAATTTAGTATAAATAATAGGAGTAATAAATGAAAATAATTCTTTTAATTATGATAGGACTTAGCCTACTTCAAGCAGATTATATAAGAGATGATACTAAAAATATAGTGTTAAATACAACAACTAACTTGATATGGCAAGATGATGCAGATGCAAATACTATAACTAATAACTGGATAGATGCTATAAACTATTGTGAAGCATTAGCCCTAGGCGGCTTCAGTGATTGGCGTTTACCAAACTATAATGAACTGTATTTGTTGGCAGATAAAAGTATTTATAATCCAGCAATAAGTTCAGTTTTTCAAAATATTACTAGCTCATTTTATTGGTCTTCTACTACTCGTGTGACAAATATATCAAATGCATGGATTATCTACTTCTACTACGGTCGCGGCAATGCGGACGATAAGGCAATTAACTATTATGTTCGTTGTGTACGCTAAATGAAACAATGATACTTTGACACTAAAAATAATTGTTAATTCAACCATTGTAAATAATGATACAATTTCAAAAATTTTATTAAGGTAAATTAATGTTAATGACAATAGTCGCCATATATTCTTTATATGTATTAATCTCAATATATACAAGCATTATGCAAATAGGTTTTATATCTAAAGCAAAAAATAGACAAGCAGTTTTATTAAATCAAGAAGACTTTTTAAAGGCGGGGAACTATTCTATAGCTAAACAAAAGATGTCGATTTTAAGTTCATTTGTTGATTATCTATTTTTTATAGCATGGATTGATTTTGGTATATCGTATTTGAGTGAAAATATATACTTTGAAAATACAGCTTTATTAAATATTGCAATTGTTATGGGATTTGTGATTATTAACTCTGTGCTTTCTCTACCGTTTGCTTATTATGAAAAATTTGTTTTAGATGCTAAGTTTGGATTTAATAAATCTAGTATTGGGTTATGGATTAAAGATACAATTATATCTTTTGTTTTAACTATACTTTTAGGTTCATTAATTGTGTGGGGTATTTATGAAATTATCTCTAATTTAACACTTTGGTGGGTATGGAGCTTTGCATTTATTTTTGGAGTTATAGTTTTAATAAATATGCTATATCCAGCTTTTCGCGCAATGTTTTTTGATAAATTAACACCACTTCAAGATGAAGCATTAGACTCTGAAATAAAATCACTAATGGATAAAACTGGCTTTGTAAGTTCTGGTGTATTTGTAAGTGATGCAAGCAAGCGTGATGCAAGACTAAATGCTTATTTTGGTGGTTTTGGAAAAGCTAAGAGGGTTGTACTTTTTGATACGCTGATTGAAAAATTATCTACAAGAGAATTATTAGCTGTTTTAGGACATGAGCTTGGGCATTTTGCGCATGGTGATATTTATAAAAATATAGCTCTACTTGGAGCTATGCTTTTTGCAATGTTTGCAATTTTTGGTAACTTACCACAAGCACTTTATTTAGAACTTGGATTTTCACAAGAGCCATATATAATTATGATTTTTCTTATGCTTTTCATGCCAATACTTGGATTTATACTAATGCCAATTATGGGAATGCTGAGTAGGCACAATGAGTTTGCAGCAGATAAAATGGGAAGTGAGTTAGCTGGAGTTGGCGGAGAGATAGAGTTGGCTAATGCGCTAAAAAAATTAGTTACAGAAAATAAAAGTTTTCCGTTATCTCATCCTTTGTATATGTTTTTTCATTATACACACCCTCCAGTTTTAGAGCGTTTAAAAGAGCTTGGTGTAGATTTAGGTGATACTCAAAAAGACTCAATACAAGAAAAGTGTAAGGCTGATATTTAGTTTTACTTTTTTATAAATATATCTTGGATATAATCCTTAATAAATTTAGGAAATATAATTGAGAATATTTTTAAGAATAATTTTAATTTTATCTGTTTTTTTTAGCATGAGTATCGCTTTAGATTACAAACAAACTAAGCGTATAGTGCTAGCAAAAGATGAAGTAAAAAAAGTTCTTGTAAATTATAATGGATTTAGTAAACTTTTTAAATTTCGATGGACTCTGTTTAAAAATGGCGGTTTAGTAATACATAGGTCTTATGATAAAGTTATATCTCAAAATGTACTTTACACAAGACATAAAAACAATTTTATCAAGTTAAGACTTAAATCGAGTGGCGCAAATAATCATGAAGCGCCTTATCTTTTAGTTAAATTTAAAGAGTTTGATTATCAAACAAATAAAGCTGTAATAGAATTGTTTTTATTTGACCGTGATGGTATTATCACTTTAGAGTATTTAGATAAAAAGAAATTTACACCACAATAAAGAGGTTAGATGCAAAGAGTAGAATCAGAGATAGCAAGACTAATAGATGAGTGCGAGTATGATGAAGTTACACGATTGTTTAAAACTTTGAGTGGTGGTAAAAGATTACGCGCTAAACTAATTTTAAAAATAGCATCAAATCATAAATCTGCACCAAAATTAGCAGCTATAGTTGAGCTTATTCATGCTGCTAGTTTACTACACGATGATGTAATCGATGAGGCAAAAACTAGACGAGGTGTAACAAGTGTAAATGCAACAGAGGGAAGTAAGATATCTATAATGCTTGGAGATATTTTATATTCAAAAGCTTTTACAGAGCTAGTTGATTTTGATAAAGAGATAGCCAAAACAGTTGCAGCATCTGTAACTTCTCTTTCTAAGGGCGAAATGTTGGATGTTAAGATGGCAAAGAGCTTTAATGATGATGAAGAAAAATATCTTGATATGCTCTATCTTAAAACAGCAACTCTTATAGAAGCAGCAGCAAAAGCAAGTGCAATTTTAGCGGGTAAAGATATTACTTCACATGCTATATATGGAAAAAATCTTGGGTTATCTTTTCAAATTATTGATGATATACTAGATATTACTGGGGATTCTAAAACATTAGGGAAACCAGCTTTAAGTGACTATGCAGAAGGTAAATGTACACTTCCATATATCTATCTTTATAAGTTTCTAAATGATGAAGACAAAGAAAAATTAAAAAATATGCATGCAAAAGAGTTAAGTAACGAAAATAGTATGTGGATTAGAGAAAAAATGAATCAACATAAGACAATTGAAAAATCTTTTGAGTTTGCTTTAAAGCTATCAAATGAAGCTAAAGATGCGATGATTGAAGATATAGAATTAGTTTCAATTTTAGATACCATGATAAAAAGAAGTTTTTAATGCATTATTTAATAGTAAGTTTTTCACACAAAAATGCGCCGCTAGAGATAAGAGAAAAGTTAACATATCCAAATGAGCTAAGCAAAAACAAGTGTTTAGTTAGATTAAACAGTAGCGAAGCTATAAATGAAACAATCCTTATATCAACTTGTAATAGAATGGAAATTTTTTGTAGTTGCAATGATGTATTAGCTGCAAAAACTCATATATTTAATATGTTATGCGATAGAGCAGGTATGTGTATAGATGATCTAAAAAATCGTGCAGATGTTTATGATGATAGCACTGCTATTCACCATCTTTTTAGTGTAGCATCATCCTTAGACTCTATGATAGTAGGAGAAACACAAATAGCTGGTCAACTAAAAGATGCTTTTAGATTTTCACATGATAAAGGTCATTGTAATTCAAAAATAGCTCGTGCAATGAGAGCTGCATTTAAATGTGCTGCAAAAGTTAGAAATCTCACAGAGATTAGTTCAAAACCAGTCTCTATAGCTAGTGTAGCTGTTTCAAAGTTGAAATCAATTTTATGTTGTTTAGATAAAAGAAAAACACTTATTATTGGTGTTGGAGAGATGAGTGAAATAACTGCTAAACATATGATTTCAAGTGGTGCAGATGTATATATTACAAATCGCACCAAGCAAAAAGCTGAGGAATTAGCAGTTGTTTGTGGAGCAAAAGTTTTAGATTTTTTAGAGCTTGCAAGTGCGGTTAATGAATTTGAAATTATTTTTACAGCTACCTCTTCAAATACTCCAATTATTACAGATGATATTATAAAATCATGTGATTTTGATAGATATTGGTTTGATTTAGCAGTCCCTAGAGATATTAATTACTCAAAGGATGAAAGAGTTAATCTATATGTAGTAGATGATTTAAAATCAATAGTTAATGAAAATAAAGGACTCCGTGAAGATGAAGCTAGAAAAGCTCATGGGGTAGTTGGTCGAAGTGTTGTTGAGTTTTTTGAGTGGTTAGATGCTTTAAATATTGAACCAATGATAAAAGATATATATAAAAAAGCTTACGAAACTGCTGAGATAGAATCTACTAGAGCTATAAATAATGGTTATATTCCAAAAAAGTATGAAAAAGAGATTAAAAAATTAGCTGAGCAAACTTTAAAAAGATTTCTTCATGATATGACAAAAAAGATGAGAGAGGTATCTCATGAGCCAAAAGCTGATAGTATTTCAGGTATGATGCAGATGTTAGCAAGTAATGAAAATGATAGTATTCCAGATAGATTTAAAGGAGACAAATAATGAAAAATAATAATATTTCTCTCATCAAAGATGAGACTTTAGTGAGAGGAATTGAAGCAGAATTATTTCTGGTTCAAGGAGACAAATAATGAAAAATAATAATATTTCTCTCATCAAAGATGAGACTTTAGTGAGAGGAATTGAAGCAGAATTATTTCTGGTTCAAGGAGACAAATAAATGAGAAGAACTAAAGCATTTATCCCTACATGTAAAGATGCTCCATCAGATGCTGTACTAGCAAGCCATATATTTTTATCACGCGCAGGTTTTATATCTCAAGTAGCAGCAGGACTTTACTCATATATGCCTCTTGCAAAAAAAGTTATTCGTAAGATTGAAAATGTTATTCATGATGAGATGTTTAAAGTTGGAGCACAAGAGGTTGAGCTTAGTTTTGTAGCACCATCAGACTTGTGGATACAAAGTGGAAGAATAGATAAGTTTGGAAAAGAGCTTTTAAGATTTTATGATAGAAAAGAAAAACTGTTTGTTCTTGGCCCAACTCATGAAGAGATGATGGTTGACTTAGTTCGTAATCGCGTAACATCTTATAAAAGTTTACCATTACACCTCTACCAAATAAAAACTAAATTTCGTGATGAAGTTAGACCTAGGTATGGGCTGATGCGAGGACGTGAATTTATAATGAAAGATGGATATAGTTTTCATTCATCAGAATCAGATTTAGATAGAGAGTTTGATGCACTAGAAGATACATATAAAAAAATCATAACTCGTTTAGGACTTGACTTTCGTATAGTTGAAGCTGATAGTGGTGCTATTGGTGGAAGTGGTTCAAAAGAGATTATGGTTATAGCTGATAGTGGTGAAGATAGTATTGCTATTTGTGATAAGTGTGAGTATGGTGCTAACATTGAAGTCTATATGGATATGGATAGTGTAGATGAAGATTTTGATGCAACTAGCATAACGGATATTAAAGAGATTAAAGGTGATAATAATTGTCCTTTTTGTGATGGTAAATTGTCTATAACTAAAGGTATTGAAGTTGGACATATTTTTAAACTTGGTACTACATATTCAAAAGCTTTAAAAGCAGAGTATTTAGATGAAAATGGAAAAAGTCAGCCATTTATAATGGGTACATATGGTATGGGAGTAAGTCGTTTAGTAGCTGCTATTATAGAGCAACATCATGATGAAGCTGGTTGTATTTGGACAAAAGAAACTGCCCCATATATGATAAATATTATGATCTCAAACATTAAAGATGAAAATCAAGTAGAGATGGGTGAAAAATTATACTTACAATTATTAGATGCTAATGTTGAAGTTATAATTGATGATAGAAAAGAGAGATTTGGCTTTAAAATGAAAGATGCTGAGTTAATTGGTTTTCCTTACACTGTTATAATTGGCAAAGAGTTATCAAATGGGGTTGTAGAAATATTTGATAGAAAATCAAAAGAAAAAACATCGATTAATGCAGAGGATGTTTTTAATAAAGTTATGGAATTATTGTAAATGGTTTATTTTGTTATATATCTATTTTTAGAGGTCATTATATCTGTAAATATATCATCATCTATTGGTGGACTTATGACATTTTTAGAGATAATGGCAAGTGCATTTTTAGGTATATTTATTTTAATGAACTTTAAAGAGTCACTTAAAGAAAACATAACAGCAGTATCATACAATTGTATAGATTTAAATCAATTTCAAAATTTAAATCTATTTACACTTTTTGGTGCTATATTATTAATTATTCCAGGTTTTTTAACTGATATAATAGGGCTACTTATGCAGTTTAGTGTTGTTACGAGAATGGTAGTAAACAGATATAATATGCGATCGCATAATTGCAATATAAATAAAGAAGAAGAGATAAAATCAAAAAAGGATTCAAATGTCATTGATGTGGAAATTATTAGCGATAACATTGCTAACAAATAGTTTATTTGGAGCTGCTGCAAATGCAGATATAGAAAATTTTTTATATAAAAATTTTAATACTAATAAAGATATTAAATCTATCGATATTAAAGTTATATCAAAAAATGAAATTGAGCAAATGCCATTATGGAATGCATATATTGTAGATATAAATGCAGTACTTAACGATAATAGAAAAGTAAATCAAAAAATGATTTGGTTTTCTAATGGTTTAGTTCTTACTCAAGAGTTAATTGATATAAAAACTAGACGCTCTCTTGTAGATGATGTTTCTCCAAAATTTAAAGCAGAATTTTATAAGAAAAAAAACTTAATATATGGTAATGAAAACGCTAAACACAAAGTAGCAATATTTTCAGACCCATTATGCCCATTTTGTGCAACTTTTGTACCAGAGGCTATAAAACATATGAAAAAAAGACCAGATACATTTGCAATATATTATTATCATTTTCCGCTTACTTCTCTTCATCCAGCTTCTGTTGAATTAATTAAAGCAGCTATAGCTGCTGAGCTTAGAGGAGTTAAGGACATGTCTTTAAAACTTTATAATGTAGAAATTGATGCAAATGAGCGTGATGTATCTAAAATATTAAAACAATTTAACAAAATAATAGGAACAAGTCTAAAGCCAAGCGATTTAAAAGACCCAGCGGTTGTCTCTCTTTATAATAGTGATCTTCATATTGCACAATACTTGATGGTGCAAGGTACTCCAACAATGTTCTTTGATGGAAAAAAAGATAAAACAAAAAAGAAACATAGAGAGATTAAATAGATATGCAAAAGCTTACAATAGCTACAAGAGTTTCAGATTTAGCCTTATGGCAAGCATATCATGTAAAAGCAAGGATAGAGGCATCTTTTCCAGATATTGAGGTAAAATTAAACAAAATTGTAAGTAATGGTGATAAAATTTTAGATAAACCATTAGCATTAATTGGCGGAAAAGGCCATTTTACAAAAGAACTAGAAGATGAGATGCTAGCTGGAAATGCTGATATAGCAGTCCACTCTCTTAAAGATGTCCCTACATATATACCAGATGGTTTGGAGTTGATTTCTGTAACTAAGCGTCAAGATCAAAGTGATGTATTTTTATCTCATAAGTACAAAAGTATTGATGAATTACCTCAAGGTGGCGTTGTTGGAACAACAAGCCTTAGAAGAAGGATGCAACTGCTTCAAAAAAGACCAGATTTAAAAGTAAAAGATTTACGCGGAAATGTGAATACAAGACTTAGAAAACTTGAAGAGGGACAATATGATGCAATTATTTTAGCATGGATTGGTTTAAATAGATTAGATTTATTAAAAGATATCCCTTTTACGCAAAAGTTATCATTAGATATGATGATACCTCCAATGGGTCAAGCAGCTTTAGGAATAGAGATAGTCCAAGGTAATGAGAAAGTTCTTGAAATTGCACGGAGTCTTAATGATGAAAATACTTATATATGTACAAAAATAGAAAGAGATTTTATTTCTAAAATTGGGGCTGGATGTTCCGCACCAGTTGCTTGTAACGCTGTTATAGATGGAGATAAAGTAATTTTTAGAGTAATGCTTGGTTATCCAGATGGTACAAATATCATGCAAGAAAAAATTACAACAAGTCTTGATAAATCCAAAAACTTAGGCTTAGACCTTGCTCGAAAAATGATAGATAACGGTGCCTTAAAGCTATTGAAAAATGCAGAAAAAATTGCTTTTAAAGATGAGATGCCACAAAGGTTATAAATAAATTATGCAAAAAACAGTTGAACTATTAAGAAAAAATAACGAATTAAAAGTTATAGATGAGGAACTAGATATATATCTTGAAATTCCACATTTGGCATATGCAGAAGTTAAAAAAGAAGATGGTGGTAAGGCTCTTTTATTTACAAATGTAGTAGATAAAAAAAATGGTATAAAATTTGAAGAAGAAGTGCTTATGAATTTATTTGGTTCATACAAAAGATGTGAACTTTTATTTGGAAGAACAATTGATAGTGTAGCAGATGAAATAACTAATCTTCTTCATATGAAATCACCAGAAGGGTTTAGCGCAAAAATCTCAATGGCAAAAGATCTTTTTTCACTTAAAAATATTTTTCCAAAAAGATTAAAAGGCGAAGGTGCTTGTCAGGCTATAAAATATTTAAATGATGATATAGACTTACATAAATTACCAGTTTTAACTACTTGGGAGCAAGATGGTGGCCCATTTATCACTATGGGTCAAGTATATACTCAAAGCTTTGATGGAGAGTTGGTAAATCTTGGGATGTATAGACTTCAAGTTTATGATAAGAATACATTGGGCATGCATTGGCAAATTCACAAAGATAGTTCTCATTTTTTTGATCAATACCAAAAAGCTGGTAAAAAAATGCCTGTTAGTGTAGCTATTGGTGGCGATCCACTTTATACATGGTGTGCTACAGCTCCGCTTCCTTATGGTGTAAATGAACTTTTGATGTATGGACTTATTACTAAAAAACCTGCAAAACTTGTAAAATCACTTACAACACCACTTTATATACCACAAGATGTTGATTATGTGATTGAGGGTTGGGTTGATACTAATGTTTTAAAAACAGAGGGTCCTTTTGGTGATCATACAGGTTATTATACCTTAGAAGAACCATATCCTGTTATGAAAGTTAGTGCTATAACTACAAAGAAAAAACCAACCTTTTTGGCTACAGTTGTAGGTAAACCACCATTAGAAGATAAATATATGGGTTGGGCTACTGGTAAAATATTTTTTCCATTATTAAAAACAACAGTTCCAGCTCTTTTAGATTATCATATGCCAGAAAATGCAGGCTTTCATAATCTAATACTTGCAAAAATGCAACCGTTATATAAAGGTCATGCTAAACAATTTATGCATGCATTTTGGGGTGCAGGACAGATGAGCTTTGTAAAACATGCAGTCTTCATAGATGAAAAAGGTCCTAAACTAAAAAACTATGAAGCATTTGCAACATATATATTAAATAGATTTTCTCCAAAATCATTATTTATTTCAGAGGGAATTTTAGATGCGCTTGATCACTCATCTCCAGAGAGTTTAGTTGGTGGAAAATTGGGCATAGAC
>JAKISX010000057.1 GCA_021648405.1 Sulfurimonas sp.
CAATAGCTCCTGAGAAAATTGTAAATGAGATTCTCATAGATGCCATGAAAGTTATAGGTGAACTTTTTGGCTCTGGGCAGATGCAACTTCCATTTGTTCTTCAAAGTGCTGAGACAATGAAAAAAACAGTTGATTATCTTAACCCTTATTTACCAAAAATTAAAAAAGAAATAGATACTACCTTAGCGTTGGGTACGGTAAAAGGTGATGTTCATGATGTTGGTAAAAATCTTGTAGATATCATCTTATCAAACAACGGTTTTAAGGTAAACAATCTTGGCATAAAAGTGGAGCTAGAAGATTTTATACAGGCTACTAAAGATGGACACATAAGTGCCTTTGGCATGAGTGGGCTTTTGGTTAAATCTACCCAAGTTATGCAAGAAAATCTAAAAGCTTTAAAAGAAGCTGATATAAAAATTCCTGTTCTTCTTGGAGGCGCAGCTCTTACTCGTACATTTATAGATGAATATTGTCGCCCTTTTTATGATGGTCCTATTTTTTACTGTAAAGATGCTTTTGATGGAGTTACTGCTATGAGTCGCATAGAAGCTGGTAATTTAGACACTGATTTGCACGCAAAAGAGGCAGAAGAAAAAATACCTAAAAAGAAAAAAGAGATAATTATTCCACCATTTAAAGAGTTAAAGATGCCATCAAGGGATGTGAAAGTTCCAACTCCACCTTTTTGGGGAAAACGAGAAATAAAACTAACATCAGCACAAATTGAGATGGCATTTGAGTGGATAAACCATAAATTTCTCTTTAAATCTCAATGGGGATACACCTCTAAAGGTAAGACTAAAGAGCAGTATCAAAAACAACTTAACGAAGTTGTTTGGCCAATCTATGAAAAGCTAAAAAGAAAATTTTTAGATGAAAAACTTTTTGAACCAACTATTCTTTATGGTTATTGGCCATGTAGAAGTGATGACAACACTCTTCTTATCCTTGATGAAAGTGAGGGCTATAATAGCGAAGATGAGATAAATCGTGAGCCCCTAGAGATGGTTATGGGCAGAGCAAAAGAAAAATTTGATTTTCCAAGACAAACTAAAAAACCTCATCGCTCTATTAGTGACTTTTTTCATACTAACAGACATGATGTTATAGCACTAACATGTGTTAGTGCTGGAAGTAAGCTAAGTGAAGCAGAGAGAGAGATTTACAAAACAAATGAATATACTGAGTATTATCAATTTCACGGACTTGGAGTTGCTCTTAGCGAAGCGTTAGCCGAGATAGCACATAAGCAAATTAGACTTGATCTCAACATAAGTGATAATGAGGGGAATAAATTAAGTGATGTTGCTATGAATAAATATCAAGGATGTCGTTACTCTTTTGGTTATGCAGCTTGTCCAGATCTAGAGCTTAACCGTCCACTATTTAACCTGCTTCGCCCTGAAGAGTTTAATATTGTACTAAGTGAAACTTTTCAGATACATCCAGAACAATCTACTTCTGCTTTAGTTGTTTATCATCCCAATGCTACTTACTACAATGTTTAACTACTATAATAGCCCAAATTGCTCAAGACAACTTGTATATTGACTAATTTATAAGGGGGCATTCCAACTAACAAAAAAAGGTTAACTCTTAAATTCCTTTTTTTTTAAATAGGGTTTTATTATAAAAAATAGCATTAAGCCCCATAAAATTACACTGCTTAATATCTCCAATGCGCTAACTTCTTCATGTATATGGATTAAAGATTTCGCATCAATTTCGTTTATATCAAATATATAATCAAGCCCTAAGCCAAATAAAATACTTCCAAAAATAATGCTTCCTAGATAGATATAAAGACTTTTTGTCCCTAACATTTTTTTAACTACACCAATTGTCACTGTATTTGTAGCAGGACCAGCACTTAAAAATACAAAAGCAGCTCCAGCACTTACTCCACTCAACATTAATGCTGCTGCAATTGGTAGTGAAGCAGTTGCACAAATATACATAGGAACAGCAATAGCTATTGCTATAAGGTAAGAACTCCAAGAATATTTAATTAGTATATCACTTAAATTTTGAGGTATTGCTATAGTTATTATTGCACCTAGAACAAGACCCCAAAATAATGGTTTTGCAATATCTTTTAAAAGAGTTCCAAACGCATATATGAAAGCTTTTTTTAGTGAAAATTTAGATTTTGCATTGCCTGTGTTTGAGCAACAAGCACCACTAGAGCACACCTCTTTTTTTATAGGGGATAAACTAGTAGTAGCGGTTTTAAAAGCTGAAAATTTTAGTTTTTTCTCTTTAGCAACCTCTTTATCATAAATATTTGTCAAAATTCCAGCAACCATAGCAATAATCATAGAAGTTATAACTCTATAAATTGTAAATATCCAACCAAACATACCAAAAGTTGCAAGTATGGAGTCAACACCAGTTATTGGAGTTGATATTAAAAATGATAAAGTAGCGCCTTTTGATGCTCCGCTTTTTTTAATACTCGCAGCTAAGGGAATAACTCCGCAGGAGCAAATAGGAAGCGGAATACCAAATATAGTTGATTTTATAACCGAGATGATGTTTTCGTTACCAAGATGTTTTGTTACAAGTGTCTCTGGTACTACTTCATGTAAAATTCCTGCAAAAATAAGACCAAAAAGTATATAGATAGACATAGCATTACTAAGGTCGTATAGGGCTATAAAAAATTGCGTTATTAGTTCCATAAAAAGATTATACTTTATATAACTATCGAAGTAAACAACAAAAATTGTAAAATTATTCAAACCATTCAAAAGGAAAATAATGAATAAAAATTTAGATGAATTTTATACAACTGCAGATAAGTTTGTAGATCTTGCAAATGCACTATCAAAAGAAGATAAATCAGGTGCTGTTGGTTCTGCAATGCGTTTTGCCGCATCTCGGTTTAGTGCATTTGAGATGTCATTAACTGGTAGAGATTTAGCAAAAGAAAAAGAGGCAATAAAAATAGAGCTTTTAACTGATTATTCAAGAATGCTTGAACAAAATTTAGATGATTATATACGCCATATTGCTAAAAATGAAATAGTATGATGCTTAAGAGTTAGCAGCTATAGCGTTTGCTATGCGTTGCATAGTTTCATCTTTACCAATAACTGCCATAACTACATCAATTCCTGGTCCAGTCATTTTTCCCAGTAGCGCAACACGAAGGGGCATACCAATTTTTCCAAAGCCAATCTTCATCTCATCTACAACCTCTTGCATCAAACTATGATAATCAGTCGGAAGATGACAGCTCTCAGAGTTTGAAAGTTTTGCTCCAAAAGTATTTAAAATAGGGATAGACTCATCTTTAAATGCTTTTTTTACAGCTTTTTTATCATAAGAAGTAGGTGTACTCAAAATTTCTTTTGCCATATCAGCCATCTCTTGAAGGTTTTTTGCTCGGTCTTTAATAGCGTCTAGCAAAATCTCTTTTTTATCATGTGAAGTTAAAACTAAATCATAATCAGTTAAAAGTTCAGCTAACTCATTGTTTGAGCTATTTTTGATGTAGTGAGCATTTAACCAGTCTAGTTTTTCAGTATTGTAGATTGATGCTGATTTATTGATATCTTTTGGGTTAAATAACTCTTGCATCTCAGCCATATTAAAAATCTCTTGATCGCCATGACTCCAACCTAGGCGAACTAAAAAATTTAAAAGCGCTTCTGGTTTGTAACCCATCTCTTTATAAGCCATAACATCAGTTGCTCCATCACGCTTTGAGAGTTTTTTACCTTTGGAATTATGAATCATTGGCACATGATAAAATTTAGGTATTTCAAACCCTAAAGCTTCATAAATTACAATTTGTTTAGGTGTATTTGAAAGATGATCATCCCCACGAATAACCTCATTTATTCCCATTAAATAATCATCAATAGCTACAACAAAGTTATAAGTTGGTGCCCCATCAGAGCGTGCAATTACGAAATCATCTAAAATATCTTGTGCTTGAAAACTAACATCACCTTTAACTCCATCACGAACTAATATTTCTCCGCTAAGTGGTGCTTTTATGCGGATAACAGGCTCAATTCCCTCAGGTGCTACGCCATCAAAATCACGATATTTACCATTGTACATTGTACGCTCTTTGTTTGCCATTTGAGTTTCACGAAGCTCGGTTAACTCTTCTTTTGTCATGTAGCACTTATATGCCTTGTCTTGCTCTAAAAGTTGTTTAATGTATTTTGCATAAATTTCATCACGCTGTGACTGATAAGTTATCTCGCCATCATGTTTTAAGCCTAGCCATTGAAAAGCTTTTAGTATAGCATCCGTTGCTTCTTGAGAGTTTCTCTTCTTATCTGTATCTTCTATGCGAAGGACAAATCTCCCATTGTTTTGTTTAGCCCAAAGATAAGAAAAAAGTGCAGTACGAAGACCTCCAATATGAAGATATCCAGTAGGACTTGGAGCAAAGCGAGTAACAACCATTGTGTAGCCTTTTGTTTAAGTGACGCAATTTTAGGCTATTGTTGGTTAAATGTTGGTAAAATATCATTTTAAATTTAGGATAAGTTATAATGAATAAAATAATTTTAACAATTTTTTTAACAATTGGTCTTTGTGCACAAATGATTGACGGGGTAGCTATTGTTGTTAAAGGCAGCGCTATTACCCTTTATGATATCAAAAAAGAGATGAAGCTTGTAAATATTAGCGCTAAAAATGCTGCTAATAATTTAATAAGAAAAAAGCTTGAGGAATTAGAAATAATTGAACGCAGGATTAAAGCTTCAAGTGATGAAGTTTATAGAGATATTAAACAAACTGCTGCTAGAAACAATATGAGCGTGAGTGATTTTTATGAGGCTGTTCGTAATTCAAATGGTATGAGCTCAACTGAATTAAAAGAACAAATAAAACAAAAAATACTTTCTCAAAAACTTTATTCTTCCATAGCTTATTCATCTGTATCTCAACCAGATGATGAAGATATTGAGCAGTACTACAAACTTCATAAAGATGAGTTTAACCATCCAAGTGCTTTTTATGTTGTAACATATATGTCAAAAAATCAATCTAGATTACAAGAAAAAATAGATAATCCTATGTTTCATTCTCCAGATATTCAAACAAGTGAACAAAAGCTTCAATATGAAAAAATTTCTCCAGAGTTGGGAAGATTACTTGAAAATACTCCTTTAAGTTCATTTTCACAAATTGTCCCTGATGGAAGTGGTGGTTATATGAGTTTTTATTTAAAAAGTATAGACTCTGCAAAAAAGAACGGAATTAGTACCTATAAAGATCAAATAATTTCTAAAATTATGGCATCAAAAAGGGAACAAGTCCTTGGCGATTATTTTACAAGATTAAGACTAAGCGCTGATATAAAACGAATTAGAATGCCAGAGTAAGCTAGATGTTAAGTGATCAAAATTTTATAAACATAGCAACAGAGTTAGCATCAGCTTCTAAATGTGTATCAAAGCAAGTTGGTGCAGTTATAGTTAGAGATGGTCGAATTTTAAGTACGGGCTACAATGGTACTCCTGCTGGATTTATAAACTGTTGTGATCATTGGGATGGCGAATATACTAGTGATCATCATGAGTGGTCAAAAACTTATGAGATACACGCAGAGATGAATGCTATTATTTGGGCAGCTCGTAATGGCATAAGTATTGAGGGTGCCACAATATATGTAACCCTTGAGCCTTGTAGCGAATGTAGTAAAAATGTAATTGCAAGTGGGATAAAAAGAATAGTTTATGCCAAAGAGTATGAGCATACTCATTCAGATGTTATATCTAAATTTATAAAAGATAACGGCGTAGTTATAGAAAAATTACAATAGATAGGTCTTAGTTACTCTTAGCAAGTTTTGAAAAATCTATCTCTTGAGGTTTTTCATCATCTATTTTTTTGTCTTTTTCATAATCACCAGTAGTAAAAATGTACTCACTTTTTTTTAAAATACACCCCTTTATTCCAGGTACACATGGCACATTTAAAAGCTTACAATAATTTTTATAATCGTGCTGACAAGTCCAACCCATACAGTCCTCTCTTTAGATGAATTATAGCAAGATTTGATACAATTTAAGCACAGTAGTTATATACTAGTACAAACAAAGCGTATAAAGGGTTGAGTATGTCAAAAACAGAAAAAAGAATAAAAAAAGAAGATAGAAGAAGAAATGACAAAGATAGAAGAAAAAAAAGTAAAGATGGTAAAGTTCGCATTTGGAAAAAAGTGCAAACGATAGCCTATGAAGAAGAGTTAAAAAAATTACAAGTGGAGTTGCTAAAGTTTCAAAACTATGTAAAAGAAAAAAGACTTAAAATATTGATGATATTTGAGGGTCGTGATGCTGCTGGAAAAGGTGGTACAATCAAGAGAATAACTGAACATTTAAATCCAAGGGGTGCGCGAGTTGTTGCACTAGAAAAACCTAATGATAAAGAGATTTCTCAATGGTATTTTCAAAGATATGTAAAACATCTTCCATCTGCTGGAGAGATAGTACTTTTTGATAGAAGTTGGTATAATCGCTCCATGGTTGAGCCTGTTATGGGATTTTGTACTGAAAGAGAACACCATAAATTTTTAAAAGATGTACCAGAGTTTGAAAAGATGATAGTTGATGAAAATATTCAAATATTCAAATTTTATTTTTCAGTATCTAAAAAAGAGCAAGCAAAAAGATTTAAAGCAAGACAAAACGATCCACTAAAACAATATAAATTATCTCCAGTTGATAAAGAATCTCAAAGATTATGGAATGAATATTCTTTAGCAAAATTTATGATGCTTAGTGCTACTCATACAGAGGCAGCGCCATGGACTATAGTTAAAAGTGATGACAAGAAAAAAGCTAGAATCAATGCAATAAAGCATATATTAAATTTTGTAAAATATGAAAATAAAATAAGCTCTAAGGAGATAGTGGTTGACAAAGATATTATAGTTTATGGAAGAGATGAGGCTATTTCTATGGAAAAAAAGTTTAAATTTTCACTTAAAGATTAAAGGAATAGATTTAGATTTTATTGTATAATTCTTTTATTAATAACTAAAGGCTAATCCTTGTCTGATTTTAAAGAGATAAAATTTGAAGATGCTGTAAAAAGTATGATGATTCACGTTGGTGAAAACCCTGAGCGTGAAGGACTTTTAAAAACTCCCCAGCGTGTAAGAAAAGCACACGAATTTATATTTGGTGGATATAAAGAAAATCCTACAGATATTTTAAAATCTGCACTTTTTACAAGTTCAAATGATGAGATGGTACTCTTAAAAGATATAGAGTTTTATTCAACTTGTGAACACCATCTTTTACCAATAATTGGTCGTGTCCATGTAGCTTATATTCCCGATGGTAAAGTAGTGGGTCTTTCAAAAATTCCTCGTGTTGTAAATGTCTTTGCTCGGCGTATGCAGATTCAAGAACAATTGACAGAGCAAATTGCAGATGCTATTATGAATACAATTAAGCCAAAAGGTGTAGCTGTTGTAATTCAAGCTCGTCATATGTGTATGGAGATGCGTGGAGTCCAAAAGATTAACTCAACTACAACTTCATCAGCACTTCGCGGATTATTTAAAAAAGACCAAAAAACAAGAGCTGAATTTTTCTCACTTATAAACTCCCCAACCGGAACAAGATACTAATCTCCATATGCCATTTACCTCATTAAAAAGTAAAATTTCATCTGTTAAGCATACTACTCACTTTGGCGAGGTTGTAAAGATAAATGCTACCGTTATTACAGCTACAGGACTAAATGTAAGCATTGGAGATATGGTAAAAATTATTTCAAATTTAACAAATCAAAAAATAACAGGCATGATAACAGAGATAGATGGTGGTACTTTTTTTATAACACCATTTAGTTTTGTAGAGGGTTTTCGCTCAAAAGATAAAGTGTATCTTGATTCAAATGGTTTAAATATTCCTGTAGGAGATGAACTGATTGGTCGCGTAGTAGATCCATTTATGCGCCCAATTGATTCCAAAGGTCCCATAAATCATACTAAACAAGCTCCAATAATAAAATCTCCAATAGCTGCAATGAAAAGAGGTATGATTGATGAGGTCTTTAGTGTTGGAGTTAAAAGTATAGATGGGCTTTTAACATGTGGAAAAGGGCAAAAATTAGGTATATTTGCGGGAAGTGGTGTTGGTAAGTCAACTCTAATGGGGATGATTGTTCGTGGTGCAAATACCACTATAAAAGTAGTAGCACTAATTGGTGAGCGTGGTCGTGAGGTTCCAGAATTTATAGAAAAAAATCTTGGTGGGGATTTAACAAATACAGTAATTGTCGTTGCAACATCAGATGATTCTCCGCTCATGAGAAAATACGGTGCATTTGCTGCTATGAGCGTAGCTGAATATTTTAAAGATCAAGGGCAAGATGTTCTTTTTATAATGGACTCTGTTACAAGGTTTGCTATGGCTCAGCGTGAGATTGGCTTAGCATTGGGTGAGCCACCAACATCAAAAGGTTATCCGCCATCTTCTTTAACGCTTTTACCGCAACTTATGGAGCGTGCTGGAAAAGAGGAAGGCAAAGGTTCAATAACTGCCTTTTTTACAGTTTTAATAGAGGGTGATGATATGAGTGATCCAATCGCTGATCAATCTCGCTCCATTTTAGATGGTCATATAGTACTCTCGCGTGAACTTACAGATTTTGGCATATATCCACCTATCCACATTTTAAACTCCGCTTCTAGGGTTATAAGTGATATTGCTACAGATGAGCATTTAAATGCCGTTATGAAGTTTAGAAGGATGTACACACTTTTAAAAGAAAATGAGATGTTAATTAGAATTGGAGCCTATGTAAAAGGTACTGATACGGAACTTGATGAAGCTATTGATAAAAAAGATATCATGGAGTCATTTTTAAAACAAAAATCTGACGAACAAACAAATTTTGAAGAGACTATAAACTCCTTAATGTCCATTGTCAATTAAATCTGAGTTAATCCAACTACCACGCATAATTCTATTTGTCCCTAGTTCTTGAGTGATAGCTAGTTTTGATTTTGATTTTATCTCAAATTTTTTACTTAAAATATTTATCTCTTTATCTAATCCAAAGATATCTATATAAGAATAGATAGTTTTTTCAGCTTTAGCATATGCCTTTTTCATAAGATATGCTTTAATCTTAACATGAAAAGCCAATCGAAGAAAATCACCAATTTTATCGCGTCTTTTTTCTAATTTAATCAAATCATTCAGTATATTTTTTATCTCATCTACATTACCTTTGAGTGCAGATATTTCACATTTTTCAGCAATATCACTCCAATGCCTATTTAGTAACATGCCAAGTTCAGTATCATAAAGTATAGGGTGTTTATCTAGCGATTCATAACACTCTTTAAAATTATTTTGCTCATAGTGGGCTTGTAGCTCTTCTAGGTGATTACACGCTTTATAAAGAATATTTACTTGTCGTTTTAAATGCAGTATATTGTTAATTTTATCAAGAGCAGCTCTAGCAGGTTCAACATCTCCTTTATTGATAAGTTTTTCAATATCTAAAATCTCAATATCAAGTTCTTTGTTTAGGGAATCGTAACTTGGAATTTGTTGTAAAAGTTTATTTCTTGAGGCAAGTAACGAAGCTTTTGTATAGTCTTTTTTGTTAGCAGCAACAATAAACTGGATAAATTCTTTGTTTTGTTTTAAGATAAGCTCAATCATATTTCGTTTAGATGCTACGGTAACATACTCACTAAGAAGAGCTTTTGCATTATGATTTTGACCTAAAAGGAGTTGTCTTTGAGCATTTTTAAATACATATATCCAATTTTCTTCCATTTTTTTATACACAGGAGTATGCTTAAGCTCAGGAAATTTAATACACATCGCATAAGCTAAGACAATTTTTCTCTCTAAATATAGTACCTTAAAACGATTATAGTTTTTAAAAGCAATAAATAAAGAATTTATCTCTTTTTTCTTAGATAGAGTATTTTTAAACATACTTGTAAGTTGAGTAGCATATGTTATATTTTGATTGATAAGAGCTTCTATAGCGTCATTATATATTTTATTATATAGTGAATTTAATTTTAAATGCTCAGGTGTATTTTGAAGCATTGGTTCACGCTCTACTAATTCAAATGCTTTATCTAAAGAGTTATGAACCATAAGAGATTGAAGTTTTTCAATACTAGGTAGTCTTACTTTTACAATTGTGCCATCTTTTAAGGATACAACTATGGTTGTATCATCTAAAGTAGCTATCCGTGTAACTACATCTTTAAATTCAATATAATTATTATGTATAATTTTATAGTTAATTATGTCTATTATGGTGATATAGTTTGTGTTTGAGCAAAGCATAATAAAATTTGGGTTTGGCATTAAAGCTATCTGTCTTATTCTGCTTAATGGTGTATCAATCTCTTTTAAAAGTTTTTTATTTTTTATAGAAAATATTTTAATAACACCGGCAAAATTTCCACTAAGAAGCGTATCGCTATTTAAAAAGCAAAGTGCATTTGTGCGTGAGCGACCATTGTTAAGGGCTATTTTATTTGCACGAGAATATATATCTATAACTATTATTGTCCCGCCATAACCACTTGTAGCAAGTTTGCTTCCATGCATAGCAAATGCGCTTACAAAATTTTGTCTTATTTTTACTCTATCTACTGCTTCGTATGGAAAAGAACATAGTCGTGCAATTAGAGAGCCACTATTAAATCTGTATTGGAGCACTCTGCCATTTTTACTTCCTGCGATAATATGTTGAGACTTTTCATCAAATGTAAGAAGTTGTATAGATTCTCCATTTGTACTGATAGTTTTAAGTATGTTTTTTGATTGAATATGAACTATATAGATAACTTTATCATTTGCAAAAGCAATGAATTGAGCACTCTTATCAAAACAAATTGCAGTAGTAGATGAGTTTAATCGTTCATTTGCAAAGTTTAACTCTACACTACAGTCTTGAGCACAACATATTTTAGCACCATGAAGTTTTGTTGCAAATGCAATTTGTCCATCTTGAAGAACTTTAAGTGATGTGACAAAGGATCTAGCTTTAACGCAATCTAAAATTTCAGGCATTTATACTCCATAGCATTATTATAGCTATTATTAAGAAGAAAAAAGATAAATTTGAGCCAAAAAACACGAAGTTTATTTAGTTAATTAATACAATTTATTAATTAAAAGTTGAATATTTATTCGGCTATTGTATTCATTTTTATTAACACTATAGCTACATGTCAGTTTTGCGTCTTGAGGTATTTTTAGTACTTCTTTAAAGAGAATAAGCTCTAAAGTTTTTCTCTCATGTTGGTTTTGTCTAACAATAATTTTAGAGTGATTTTTTTCTTTTCCAAAAGTTTTTACTTCAATTATCATAGCATCTTTTATTAAAAAAGTTGGACGAGGGTTTGCCTCTCCAAAGGGCTCAAAATTATCAAATATATTTAGTAGTTCTAAATCAATTGAAGAGCTCTCTAGTATACCCATTATGTTGTCTTTAGGGATAAAATCTTTATCAGCTATTTTTAACGCACTTTGATTTATGGCATCTGAAAAAAGCTCTATATTTGCCGCGTTTAATCCTAGCCCAGCTGCCATTTTATGACCTCCAAACTTATCTAAAAAATGCTTATTCTTTTTAATAAGCTCATAAATATTTACATCGCCAATACTCCTAGCGCTCCCTTTTGCTACACCATTTTCAATACTAAGCACTATGCTAGGTAGATTAAATTTATCAACTAATCTAGCCGCAACAATTCCAACTACTCCCTCATGCCAATTTTCTCCACAGGCAACTATAACCTTCTGATGATTTGTAGAGTTTACATATTTTATTGCATCTTTAGTCGTTTGTGCTTCTGTTTCTTTTCGTAAATCATTTAATTTACCTAAAAGCTCAAACTGTTTATATGCTTCGTTGATATTGGTAGCTGTAAAAAAATCTAAAGCGATAGAGGCATCTTCAAGTCTGCCTGCTGCATTTATGCGTGGTGCTATTTGAAATGCTATATCTTCACTGCTAAGAGTTGATTTATTGATAAAATCACGAATGATTACAGAACTTGGTCGCTCTGATAACATTAAAACTTTTAATCCCTCTTTTACCAATGTGCGATTAATATCAATAAGTGGCATAATATCAGCAATAATAGCAATGGCTAATATATCTAAAAACTGTTTCATATCTATAGAGATATTTAACTCTTTTTTTACTAAGGCTAAAAGTAACCATGCAACTTGGGCACCACAAATCTCACTAAAAGGGTACTCGCATGTAGAAAGCTTAGGATTAACTATCGCGTAAGCTTCTGGTAATATTTCAGATGGAGTATGATGATCAGTTATGATTAACTCAATCCCTCTATCTTTGCAAATCTCAGCAGCTTCAATGGCAGAGATGCCATTATCAACAGTGATGATTAAATCTGCATCAATTTTCTCTAATATACTTGGAGAAACACCATATCCATCAGTAAAACGATTTGGAATAATAGCTTCAATGGGATAAGGAATTTGTCTAAAAAAATCAACCATAATTGCAGTGGAGACAACACCATCTACATCATAATCCCCAACAAGAGCTATCTTTTTATTTTCTCTTATGGCCGAAGCTATTTTTTTAGCAGCTTTTGGAGCATCTTGAAGTAAAGCAGGATTTGGAATTTGTGAAAGCTTTTTATCTTGTGCTGTAAATCTTTGTGAGAGTAGTTTAAAAAGCGAATGTTTTGTGAGGGTAGGTGGATTTATCATGGCTTTACCAAAGAACATTCCCACCCATCATACTCTCCATTACACCCATGCGAGTAATCTATAATCTTCATTGTTAGCTCATCTATAGCATAATAAAAAACGGAGTCTATTTTATAAAATTTAAGACCATATTTTACAATTGATTTTTCACTCATCTCTATCTCTTTTTGAACCTTAAACCCATCAGATTCTATGAGTGTTTTAAATTTATCTTTATCTTCTATTGTTTGAAAGTATATTTTATGTTCAATTGCACGAGGGGTTGTAAGAGTGTCCCCTTTCTCTTTTAGGTTATCACAAGCATGATGATTTATTA
>JAKISX010000058.1 GCA_021648405.1 Sulfurimonas sp.
TTAGCTGTGTTGAAAATTTAGCCATTTTCCTACTCATATTTATACCCTCACTTTTATTGTTTAATTTTACTCTTTTGAGAATTAAACTTTACAAAAAGTTGTTTGATTTTCTTGGGGTAGTATATTTTTTACAATATCATCTTTAAATTTATCTTCAAAAATCTTCTCTAAATAATTTTCATACTTATCATGATTTTGAAAAACTTTGTATAGATAAAAATTATCACTCTCTTTAACTTCGCTGTTTAAATCTTTTTTGTTTCTAGGCGGATTTATTTGGTTTGTTACAAGTGATGTTCCTATTGTTGTTATGATTTTCATTATTTACACTCCTCTAAAAGCTTTATAATTTGTAAAGTTTTAATGCTGTCATTCTAAACTTGATTTAGAATCTAGCCTGAAATTCAGTAAAAATTAGACTCTAAATCAAGTTTAGAGTGACGAGAACGCAAATGTAACTTAATTTTGATTTACCATGAATAGATATAAATTTTTGTACGAATATACTTTTATTTATCGCACCCTTTTTCTACTTTTTCTACAAGTTCTAAAACAAGCTCTGAACCTTTATTGTTCTTACCTGCACTCCATTTTTTCACAAACTTTTCACAATCTTTTTTAAATTTTTTTGCGTTTGCTCTGTTTTTCATAAGTTGGTCATAGGCATTTTGTGCTTTTTGATTTACTTCCTGAAATCTGTTCTCTTTTTGTTTTAACTCTATCTCTTCAACAATTTTTTGTAACTCTTTTGTTTCCTCACTTTCTGGATATTTACTTATAAATGCTTTTTTAACATCGATATTATCATTGGTTTTTGCTTCTTGTAACCGTCTTTCAAACTCCTCTTTTGCCTTTTTAGCTTCAGCATCTTTTTTTTGCTTTTCAACAAGTTCTATCTGTTTCTTATGAAATTCTTGCAAATCTTCTTCTGAAATCAATGATGCAACTGTTTTTAATTTTATATTATCAAGTTCACTATACACTTTCAGATAGTCTTTTGATTTTGATTTGCTACTCGCAAACTCTTCTAACTTCATATATTTTAAAGATGAGTTGCCACTATTGTCTTGCTCAGTAGCCATTGTGATAAGTTCTTTTAACTGCTCACTTTCCGCCCAGTTTGGAATTTGTTGTGAAACAATTAGCTCAAACTCTTTTAGGTACTCATTTATATCCTTATTTATATCTACTTTTAGCTCTATCTTGCCATACCCTAGAGACTTTGCCATGCCTATGTTATGATAAGTATTTGCTGTATTGTGAAAAGTCAATGCCGATAAAATTGCCCCTAATTCAGCTTTTCTTAGATTGTGACAACGAAGTTTCCCTTTAAAAACTACTCCTTTATCAAGTGGGGCGAAAGTTGTTCCGACATTTTTATTTCCAGTATCCTCTGTTTTTTTAACACCATTTTTATGGATAGGATATCTCTTCCATCCTGCTATCTTAAAATTACTATCCATGTAAGTTTTAAAATCAGTATTGCATTGTCTCACATAGATAGGATAATAAGAAGCTCTTGGAGCGCCTAAAATCTCAGTTCTTTTGGGAAGTTCTTTGGCATTTGATACGGCTATAAAATGGCTAAATTGCACTCTTCCTTTTAAAGCATCTTTACCATCAGTAAATCCAAAAATAGCCTGTGCCAAATCCAGTCTATTATCAAAATGATTGGTATAAATACCATCATAAACTGAATGTTTATAAGGTAATTTATAGAGGTATGAAAGTCCAAAATGCAAAATAGTTTTGCCACTCTTTTGAAAAAATACTGGTATTTTCTTTTCACTATAAAGTTTCTCTTTCCAAAATGTCCAATCAGGAGACTCCTTTGGTTCGGTATCTCTTTTATCAAAATAGGCAAAGAGGAAGTTTTCAAATATATCTTTTGATACTTTTAATTCATCTTTGCTATCAAAGAAAATAAATTCAAAGCCTTTACCATCTCTCACTTCACCCGTATTTTTTCTTGGAGTTGGTTGTCCTGCTAAAACAAGTGTTGCTTTTTGTCCATCTTTTTGAAATTTATAAAACTCCCGCTTATCATACTTTGGATTTTTTTCAGATTTATATTTATCACCAACAGTTATTTGAGGAGTCAACATGCCTAATTTTTCATATTTATATTCAGCACTTTTTTGGGTTTGATCTTTTTCATCAAATAGTTTGGGTTCGAAATATTTTGAAAACTTAACATCAAATAGTTTGGGTTCGAAATATTTTGAAAACTTAACATCAAATGCACAATCAATCTGTTTATGATGAATCCTCCCTGGAACTCCACAATCTTCAATAACATATCCATTTTCAGTTTTTTTAAGCCATCCACATCTTGTAGTAGGCTCAGTTAGTAAACTCATCTGCTTCATGTAAAAGTTTTGAGCACTTGAAAGATCTCTAACAGCATAAGTCTTATCATCTACAAAACTCATTTTAGAAAAACTCATAATCTCCAAAACATTTCTAACCATTCCCTTTATAGAAGTGCTAGGGATATAGTACTCTCCATTATGGCTACAAAACTGTTCAGGATTTTCATGATCTCTTATAAATATAGGACTCTTAGTCGTAATTGTTATATCTATAACACCACTTTCCCCATCTCTAAAAGGAATATCATGGCTTACATCTTCAGCCCAATCAGGGAAAAATACTTTTTCATTTAGTGGTACAAAGTTAAATGGTGCTGTTATCATTTTTTATCTCCTCTTACAAATCCTGCAAAAACTACTTTTTTGAGTTTTATTACTTCCATACCCTCGCAAAGTTTATCTTTTTCAATTTCCCATATTTGAGCCATCTTAATTTTATAATCAAATTTTTCTATATCGGAGATATAAGTTTGTATATCTTTTTCATCTACATTTGATATATCTGTTTTAGATGTCATCCAACTATCATTTATCTGCTTTATAGATATTGACTCTGTTGCACTACAAAAATGAGCCTCAAAGACAAAACCATCTTCATCTTCTATTTTTATAGACTTATTTATAAATATATCTTTATCTTTATTGAGTGGTCTGTGCGAAAATTGCACATACCCTTTATAACCTACTAGCTTAGTATTTATGTACTCTATGACCTCTTGTTTAGTTTTCATCTTTTGCCTCTCGTTCAAAAATTAGATGTTTTATAAGTTTTACCATTAGCTCTTTCTCTTTTGGATTAGAGCTTGCCACAAGTAGCGTAAGTGTCGTTAAAGCATTGTCATTTATCTTTTTTTCGCCATTTTCTTTGTATAGATAGTTGCATTTATCTAAAAAGTATATAAACATAAATGAAGCACTTCGTTTGTTTCCATCATTAAAAGGGTGATCTTTGATCATAAAATAGAGCAAATGGGAAGCTTTGTCTTCTATGCTTGGATAGAGTTGCTCCCCACTAAAAGTTTGGTAAAGATTACCGATTATTCCTTTTAGTTCATCTGCTTTTTCATTTGCAAAAAGTTTTGTTGCTTCATTTTTAGATATTAGTTCAAGTTTTACTCTCCCTAAAACCTCTTTTGTTTCTCTATAGGTTAAAACATAATTACTTTGAGAACCCTCAAAATCATCAATGCTATCTTTATCGTACTGCTCTAACAATGATAGAGTTTTTGTGTATTGATTAAGAAGATTCAGTATCTCTTTTTCATCTCCCCTATGGCTAGAAGTGAGCATAAATATAGTCTGTTTTAGATTAGAGAGTAGCTCTTTTTGTGTGTTTAGTTTTTTCTCATTTATGGCATATCCATCAAGTAGGTACTGTTTTAAAATTGATGTCGCCCATTTTCTGAAATCTATCGCTTTTTTTGAACTTGTTCTATATCCTACTGCTAGAACTATGTCAAGACTGTAAAACTTAACAGGTTTATCAGAATTTGCAATGTGCATTTTTTGCACATTGCTTTTTTCATCTACTTCTTGATCTTTTATAATGTTGTTTATATGCCTAGTTATCACTGATCTATCTTTTTCAAAAATTTCAACAATTTGTTTTTGAGTGAGCCATACTGATTCTCCGTCGAACTCTATTTCAAGTTCACTTTTACCATCACTATTTTTGAAAATTACTACTTTATTTTTCATATCTCTACTCCATCTCTTAAAGCTTTGCCTCTAAATATACCATGCCCTTTTGTGGTTAGACCACCAAGTGGCAACATGCCGATGGTTATCTCTTTTAAGGCTTTTTCAAAGGAATCTTTATATTTATCTTCTATGTTTTCTTCAAGTAGTATTTCTATATCCCAAGTATCATCCTGTGCTATTGTTTTCTCTTGAAAAAGTGCACCATCTATCGCTCCACCTGTAAATCGGTCTATGGAAACATGGTCAAAAGTTTTTATTTTTTGATGATTTGTTTTAAAACAGTCACTTATGAGGATTTTCCCTTTTGAACCATCAATCTTTTCTTTTGAGTTTTTAGCTTCTCCAAAAATCTCTTTTACGACCTCTATGCCATTGCCATTTTCTATAGTGTTACCTTGAAGTTTGTTGTAATGAAATGTAGTTCTATGAGAAATAGCCCCTTTAATAGAACTTGCTGGGATTAAAATCATCTCTTCGCTTAAACACCCTTTTTCATAGTCAATCACTTTCTCATAAACTGGTGTCATATCAGCATCTTTATCTCCAAAACCACTTCCAAACATGAAAAAATCATCTGGTTTTATTTTTAAAATATATCTTATATGAGTGGTAGGGTCAAACTTTTCATTTTTAAAATCATCTTTTAGCGTATGATTTAAACTACTTGAATACTCCTTATAAGAGTTCTCATCAAAAGAATCTATTTTTATCTCCTGTATCTTAAACTTTCCAAACCCTTTAGTGCTTCCTCCGCCAAGTCTAAAAGAGGTACTTGAGAGTAGATTTAAGATATTTTCAAAACTCTCTTTATCATCTTCTATCATCTCAATAGAAAACTTAAATCTTGTTCCTTTATAAACTATCTCTTCATCAAATTTGCTATGCTCTTTTGCTACACCTTTGCTTGTAATAGCTGTATGTTCTCTTATGGGTAGATTGTCAAATAGATTTAAAAAATGTGATTTTTCTAGCAGTAGCTCCTCATTAACATTAGCATCTTCATCTAAAAGAAGAGCATTTGAGATTATCACTTTTGAGCCATTTTTCTTGCCAAAAATATCATCTACTTTTGATTTATCAAAATCTTTTCTTAATACGCCAGCTATAGAAGTACCAAGTATCATCGGCAGAGCATTCCAATCTTTTTGAATTGGGCTATCTTGTAAAAAATCACTTGCATTGCTTCCTACTTTTAGTGGAGCGTCTGCTTCGATGATTATATGTGCTATATGTCTAGTCATTTTTTGGCTCCTCTGGAGGTTTTACTTTTGGCATCTGTATTGCTAGAAGTTTTATGAACTCTAAAGTATATTTATCATCTAATAGAGTTTTAATTTGCTTATCTTCCCAAGTAACTTTACCACTATTTATATACTTTTTTATCTCGTCTTTAAAATCTTCTTTGCTACTTGTACAGATACTTCTTATCTTTCCCCATTGAGAGTTTTTGATTTTTTCGTATAGCTTTTTATTTGCCGCTTTGAACTCACTTACATCTTTTGCCAAATCAACTCTTGCCTTTTTAGTATCTTCTCTTTGTTGTAAAAATTTGGCTACATCATTTTTGATAGGCAGAACTATTTTGCTTTTTTCATCTTCATTGTTACTCTTAAACTCAAAACTTTTTTGAGCCAAAAAATCAGGATTGGCTATCAGCTCTCCAAACCCATCGCTTAGATATGCACCAACACCAGATACTATGTTTTTTAGCTGTTCATCAGAGATCTCTTTTAAAACGATAACACTTCCTTTGTTTATGCAAACTCTCTCATAATCTTTTGTCTCTCTAGCACCATTATAGGGAGAAAATGTAGAAGTTCTGATTTGAGTTTTTTCATAAACTATGTTTTCATCACAAAGTCCATCACACAAATACTTTAAATTATATGTAGGATTTGCTTCTTCATCTATTAGAGCCAATCTACTATTTGCATACAAAATTACTTCATCTTTTAAAATTTCTTTTGATAAAATTAAAGCCTCACTTTTGATTTCTTCTATCTTTATAAGTCCATATTGGGCTGATTTTGATTTTCCTAATCTTTTTTTACCAACTATTGTATTTTTGATAAGCTCTAAATCATTTGGAGATATGCTGTCATCATACTTTATGCTAAATTGCCATTTTGTGCAACTATCAATCGCACTATATCCATACATGGAGCTATCTTTACTTCTTCTGTTTGTTTTATCATAAGCACTTTTTTGAGAGTAGTTATAGTTAATTTCTACCAATTCAAGCTCTTTTGTGATATAGCCGTTTCTTTTTTGTTTGAGTTGTGTAAATTCACTAAAATCATCTATGCGGTGATGGTTAAATATCTTTTTGTCATTTAATTTTTCATGAAAATAAGATAGTGGCATCTTGAAAGTTTGTTTGTCATCTTTTAAGATAGTAGCATCTCCAAATCGTACTGTTCCACTATGAAAAACTTTAAAACTATCTTCAAATTTATCATAATTTGAAGCAACCATACCTAAAAAATTACTTCCAGGGATAAAATCTAATTGGGTAATATTTCCCTCTGTATTAGAAGTAGCAGGAAGTACAACGTCACTTAAAAACTCTATCTTGTAAACTAACTCTTTCATGTTAAATCCTCTACTAAAAATTCACATCTTCCAAGTCCACGATTACGGTTTAAACCCATTCTTTTTATAAGTTTCATAACATCTATGAGTTTTTTAGCATCATCTTCCGATGGTATGTCTAAAATCTCACCCTCTAGTGTTAGCGGTATAACTACTTCTATCTCTCTAAGTGAGTTATCTTCGGCTATTCCATTAGCTCCTATCTTGGTTGAAGCAATTATGTCATAAAGGTTATCTTGTAGTTTGTTTGATACTATCTCTTTAGCAGTATTTTTACCAAAAGAAGCATTTGCAAAATAACATCTGCCTTGTTTAGTCCCCTCATCTCCAAAGCAATCTTTTATAAACTCACTATCTTTTAGCGTCTCTGCCATCTCTCGCAAAAGCCCTTTTATGGTTTTAGCAGGAACATACGGCATACCATTTTTATCTTTTGTAACTGTGCTATCTAGTTTTGCTCCAGCACTAAGTCCGCTACTTAAATGCCAATAGTCATAAAATCTGATTTTGTACTTTAGTGTCATTATTTTGCCTCCGTAACTGAGAGTATTTGAAGTATGTCGTAGATTGGGGTTTTAAAAAAACCGTCTTTATGGATTATTAACGAATCATTTGATAGATTTTTATTGAGTGTTTTTAAATTTTTATCCATAATCTCACACTTCCATTTGCCACTTTGAGCTGTTATTTCATTGATTCTATCTAGTAAATTTTTAGCATATTCATCATTTTTGTATAACTCGCCAAGCCAATTTCTTAGTCTGCTTATTGGGCTTCCCTCACATCTGTATGCTTCAACTGTATTGATAAAATCTTGAATTTGAGGTTCGCCATCTTGATTTAGATAATATGGTCCAAAATCACACCTAATAGTCTGTTCGTCATTAGTGATGGTTAGCTCATCTTTTACAAATTTATCCCAGCTTTGAAAATTTGAGCTTTGAATATTGTGAAACATAAGGCTTGATGGTGCTAAATCTTTGTCAATATTTTTGCTGTGTTTTTTTGTAGCACTACAAAGTGCTTCTGCTAAACTTACTGCATAGTGAAATGGATATTTTTCATTACAGTATGCTATCCCTGCACAAGCTGTGAGTTTGCCTATTGTCTTCTTTGTCTCTTTTTCAAAGTTCTCTAAAAACTTTTTTGTAAAAGTTAAAGCATCATTTGCGTTACAGATAACTACAACATCATCTCCGCCTAAAATGACATCTCTTATACTCATAGTATCATCTCTAGCGTCTTCATATGCTTTTTTGGTAGCACAATCAAGTTCGAGTGAAAATTCACTTAGTGGCATTGTGAGACGAGGTATAAGTTGCCCTAGTCCATTACCATCTATATGGATAACTGCTATTTTATTTTTACCATTTGAAAAACCTGATATATCTCCAAACTCTTTGTTTCGCAGATTATCTTCTAAAAACCTGCCAAAAGCTTCTCTTTTTTGAAAAATTGCCATATCTTCATCTTTTTTTATCGCTGGTTTTGCAGTAGATGGATTTAATTTTAAGATATTGATACTCAAATCAAGTGGAATTGACGGCTTGTTTCTTTGAGTTTTTAGATTTTTTTCTAGTTTATTTAAATCATCTTGTGTATGTTTATCACCTATACTAACTACTGCTTGAGATATAGTTATACCAAAAGCATTTTGTTGTACAAGTTTAGCAAACTCCAATACTGCTTTTTTACAACTCTTTTCATCATGAAAAATAGCTTTAATATTTCCAGCTGCATTTAGTAGAATTTCATCAGGACTAAAGTTGTCTTTAAATATTTTCTCAATACTCTTTACTATCTCACTAGCTCCAACTATTTCTTGAAGTTTATTTGTAGCAAAAATAAACTCTTGAATTCCTTGTACACTTGCACCATATAAATACTTAGCCATTTAATTCCTCCACTTTAATTTTCCCAAGCCCAAAAACTGTACTCTTGCCACAGGCTATGAGTTCGCCTAACTTTAAGACATTGTATGTCTCTTCATTTAAGCCCTCTATTTCTAACATTCCCATAATGCCCCCTAGATTCATAGTTGTTTTTTGACGATTACTTTTTCTTGTTAACTCTTTATAACTTAGCTCTTTTTTGATAACCTCACCTTTTATCTCATAAGGAAATTTCTTAAACCCTCTGTCTAGTAGTTGCATCTGTCTTTGGTATATGGAGTTAACTATATCTTTTAACTCTATTTTATCATCACGAACAAAACGGTTATCTTTTTTTATTCTCAATGGTGTTTGTAATTCTACTTTTGCATCTGGACAAAAATTGTCTATCTTAAGAGTATTTATAAAATCTTTTGGTAATTTTAACTCTCCACCTGTTATGCAATTTTTATCATTTATAAACATATCAAAATCTTTATATATTGCTTTTTCTTTTCCTAGTCCGTTTTTTGTGAGCATCATATGAAAAGCAGATACAACATAAGGAAGCTTCATACAAACATCTTCAAAAAGGTAAAAGTCAAATTCGTAAAAATCTTTACCTAGATTAAAATCAAACCTATACTTATGCTGTTTGTTTTTCTGCTCGTAAAATTCATAATAGAGGCAATTTTCTTTTGCAAAACACTTAGCACATTCAAAAGATGGATTGATACATGTGACTTTTTTGAGTGCGTAACCGAGTGCGCCTCTAAGTTGTGAGCCTATAAAATAAGGAGGTTTTGTAGCTGATTTAATAATAATTGATAGTTTTATGTACTTCATACTTCTAGTCTATCTAATATATTATAGAATCTATATGTTTAAAAAATTACTAGTTATTAGTTATATATTAATGTGTTATATAGTTACACATTTAAAAAAAATCACATTTAACTTATACCGTTTGCACAAACAACACCACTGCTAAATGCCCACTGGAAGTTATATCCTCCAAGTTCTCCTGTTACATCAACCACTTCACCAATAAAATATAAATTTTTTATATTTTTCGATTCTAATGTATCTATATTTAATTCTTTAGCTACAACCCCACCACGACTTACCTCCGCTTTTGTAAATCCAAAATTTCCAGCGGGTGCAAACTTATAGTTATGAATATTTTGCAAATTTTCTTTAAGATGGGAATTTATTTTCTTACATTCTATATCTTGTATATCTAAAGCTTTTAAAATTGCGCGGGACAATCTTTTTGGAAGTGGGATAATTGAACTTAGTAGTTTGTTACTTCCTTTTATGAGTTCAAATATATTGTCATTTGGTAAAAAATCTATACAAATATTTCCTTTTTTCCAGTAAAGTGAAGCTGATAAAATTGCGGGTCCGCTTATCCCTTTGTGGGCAAATAACATCTCCTCTTTTATAACTCTATCTTCAATTTTTATATTTACATAACAACTAAGTCCACTCAAGTTTTTCATCCATGATTGAGCAGGTTGTAGAGTTAATCCAACTAGTGCTGGCTGAAACTCTTTAACTTCCATACCAAAGCTTTTTGCGATACTTAGCCCAATATCACTAGAGCCCAAATTTGCAAAACTTTTACCACCACTTGCGATTATTAATTTTTTAGCTTTTAAGATGCCTTTTGAAGTTTCAATATTAAATATCTCATCTATTTTTTTTACTTCTAAAACTGTTGTACTTAAAATATTTTCCACATGACGAGTTTTGTTCTTTAATACATTTATAATATCATCAGAGCTTTTTTTACAAAAATAGTAACGATTTTTTCTAAGTTCTAAATCGATGTTATTTTGTTTTAAAAAATTTAACAAATCATCTCTTGAGAATTTTGATAAAACATTTAAAATAAACTCTTCATCACCATCAAAATTTTTTACATCTATATATTTGTTAGTGATATTACACTTGCCACCACCTGATATTTTTAGTTTTTTTACCACTTTTTCATTATTATCAATTATTCCAACATAGAGCTGTCTTTTTAGATGACTAGCACACATAAATCCACTAGCCCCACCACCAATAATTAAAACATCATATATTTTCATATCGTAATTATATAGTATAATACGAAAAAATATTTATAAAGTAGTAACAATGGGCAATAAACTCCATATTATCTTCTTAATCTTCTTAAATTACACACTACCCACATCAAACACCTTTACAATGGATAATAATAGAAAATATAAAAACTTTTAAACTGATTTAAACTGAATTTATAGGTATATAAGTGTATATACTTTATACTACACCTATTAAAAGTAAAGTAAAAAGGTTTTTTATGAGAAAAAATGATTTAATCAAAACAAAATATTCAGGTATTTATAAATATATTACTACCACAAATGAAGAACATTTTTATGTGCACTTTATGATTGATGGCACTAGATACCAAAATAAGAATTTTACTAAACTATATGGAGCAACAACTGCTGCTACTACCAAAGATAAACTTGAAGAGATAAAAACTTTAATTAGAAAAGGAGAAAATCCTTTTGACAATAATATTAATAAAGATACCGTTAAAGATATTATTATAAAACTTATAAATGATAAAAAACCTAAATATAAAGATAAAGACAACAATCAGAATAGAAGAAATTTAGAATTATTTTTTTTAAAATATGTTGATCCCGTTATTGGGCATTTAAAATTTCAAAAGGTAACAGATAAACATGTTGATAGAATTCTAAAATCTATGGACAAGTTAGCCAAAGGAAGAAAACTTTTTTTACATGTATTAATGTATAGTGAATTTGAGAAAAGATTCAGAGCAAGAAAGATTGATAACAACCCCTTTTATGATATAGATTATGGTTTAGATCAAACTAAACCAAAATTAGATTTAAGATTAAATGAGAGCTTAGAAAGTACAATTAAAAAAATGTATCTAACTACCCTGCAACTTAGCACTCCTCAAAAATTATTATTTCTCATATCAATTATGTGTGCGAGAAGAGTTGGAGAAATACATCAGCTCACATTCAATGATATAAAAAAAAGTGAAGATGGGCTTTTCTATATTATTGCAAGACCGGCAACAACAAAAACTGGTATTTATGAAAAATACCCTATTCCCAAAGAAGTGATAGAATTACTTCCTTATGAAGTTTTAGAAGAAGAATATCAAGAAACACCATTATTTAATTTTTGTAGAAATACAATTTTTACACACTATCCAAAATTATTAAAAAAAGCAGATGTTAAATTCAATAATTCTTACTCTATGTCTACACATGACCACAGAAAAATATTTATAAGTCTAATGGTAAAAAAAGGATTTGATAGTGATATGCTTGACCAATGTTTGAGTCATAATAATAAGCAAGATATAAAAGATGTATATATGGAAGTAGGATTTGAAAAAAGAAATGAAATTTTCAATGAATATTGGAAGATATTACGATCAAAAAAACAACTATAATTTTAAACTAAATCTTCCTCAAAAATATCCTTATGTTTTGCCGCAGTAGCATAGGCAACCTTAGCTTCTTTTCTAATGCTGTAAATAGTAATCTTTTTATTTTCTCTTTTCAGTCTTTCATAAGTAGACTTAATTTTTTCTCTACTTGTTTTTATTTTAGATTCACGTGCATTCTTTGTTGCATTGCTTTTTTTATTAGATAGTTTAATATGTTTAACATTATGA
>JAKISX010000059.1 GCA_021648405.1 Sulfurimonas sp.
GCTGTAAGTGAACTTGGTGATAGTAGTGTAAACTTTGTGTTTCGTGCATGGGTTGAAACAAAAGATTACTGGGATGTTTATTTTGAGATGTTAGAGAAAGTAAAACTTAAATTTGATGAAAAAGGCATATCTATCCCTTATCCTCAAATGGATGTTCACACTCAAAATATAGAAAATAAAACTTAAATTTAAAAAGGAAAAAAGAAATGAAAAAAATCTTAGTTAGTGCTTTAATAACATCATCTTTAGTGGTGTCTATAAATGCGCAGGACAAATTAACAACACATGCCGAGTTGGGTTATATTGATACACAGGGTAATACTAAAACTCAAACATTTAATCTTGATTCAGAAATAAAGAAAAATTTTGATAAACATATGTTTACTTTGACTTTAGATGCTCAATATGCTACTACAGATAAAACAGAAACTAAAAATAAATATCTTGTTGAAGCAAGCTATGATTACGCTTATACTGATAGAGTGTCTTTTGGTTATCTACTAGGGTTCAAACAAGACGGATTCTCTGGTTTTGATTATCAACTATATACAGGTCCAACTCTAAAATATCAAGCTATAAAAACAAAAGCTCATAATCTTGCTTTAGGCCTCAGTATTCTTTATGCTCAAGATAAAGTTGAAAATACCAATGATGCTGATGGATATGTTGCATATGGGGCTAGTTTAGTGTATGCTTGGCAAATAAACGAAGACTTAAAATTTGGTCAAGACCTAGGATATAGATCTGAATTTGAAGATGCAAAAAACTATTTTGTATCATCAAAAACATCTCTAGTTAGTAAAATTTCTGATATTTTTTCAGCAGGTGTTAGTTACAAAGTGGATTATGCTAACATACTTCCAATGGATAAAGTACATACAGACAGAACATTTACAGTTAACTTAATAATGGACTACTAAATACTTCAACTCTTAGTATAAGGCATTTTGTCTAACTAAGAGATAATTCAATTGATGTAGTTACATCTTATTTGTGCTTGCCTTTTTATCTGCATAACCTCTAACTTTAACCTCTTTTAGTTACTCTTCTATGTTTATTTGTAGTTTTTTTATAATGTTTTTTAGTAGGTTTTTTACCCTCTTTTTTATGTTCGCTTTTTATCTTAACATCCTCGACATCTTTTCGACGAATATTTGGATCAGGCTCAAACCCCTCAACTACCTCTTTTAGTATTTTTTGCCCAATCAAGCGCTCAATATCTTTAATATCGTATTTGTCATATATATCTAAAAGTGAGATAGCTTCACCCTTACGACCAGCCCTACCTGTTCTACCAACACGATGGACATAATCTTCAGGAATTCCAGGGAGTTCATAGTTTATCACATATGGTAAGTGTTCAATATCTAATCCACGCGAAGCAATATCTGTAGCTACAAGCACTTTAAAGTCACCCTCTTTAAATTGACTAAGTGTTTTTGTACGATTTGCTTGAGTTTTATCACCATGAATAACACCACACTTAAGTCCATCTTTTTTAAGTTCTTGCACTAACTCATCTGCACTTTTTTTAGTCTTGGTAAATACAAGTACCTGTCTAAAATTTCGTGAACCAATTAAGTATGCACACAACGCAGCTTTTCTATCAGTATCTACCATATAGGCGATTTGATTTATTGTATCTACTGTTGAATTCTTCTTGGATGATTCTACAAACTGAGGTTTATTTAGTATTAGTTTTGAGAGTTTTCTAACTTTATCACTGTATGTAGCTGAAAACAGTAAAGTTTGATGACGCTTTGGTAAAAGTGGATGAGTTTTTCTAATCTCTTTTACAAACCCCATATCTAACATTCTATCTGCTTCATCTAAAACAAATATCTCAACATTAGATAAATCAAGACCTTTTTCGTAATGCTCTATCAACCTACCAGGTGTAGCTATCACAATATCTACACCCTCTTTTAAAATGCGTTGTTGATACTCTATATCTTTACCACCAACAAGCACCGCAATATTTAGTTTCATGTTTTTTGCAAAATGCGTCAAATCTTCATGAATTTGCAAAGCAAGCTCACGGGTTGGAGATAAGATAATTCCTCGCAAAAGTCTGTTTTCATCAGCACTAGTGTTGCGAAGTCTTTGAAGCATCGGTAATCCAAAAGCAGCTGTTTTACCAGTACCTGTTTGAGCTGTTGCAAATACATCTTGTTTTGCCAAAACTAAAGGTATAGCCCTTATTTGAATAGTTGTGGGATATTCATAATCTAGTTCTTTTATTGCGCTTAAAAGTGGTTTCATTACGCCTAGTTTCTCAAATGACATTTAACTCCTACTCTACTTTAAATTTATACGCAATTTTAGCATATTAAAGCTATAATCATTTAAAAAAATAAAGTAAGTGATATTTTATGGTTAGAAGAAATCTTAAAAAAATAAGTAAAAATGAAAAACTAAAAAAATTTATTTCAAAATATAAGGTTCCAAAAGAATATTTATCTACAAATAGAAGAACGGTATCTAGAGCTGTTTTTATAGGCATTTTTATAGCTTTCATACCGATGCCTATGCAGATGGCACTTGTTATTGCTATGATGCCATTTCTAAAATTTAATGTCCCAATAGCACTTGCTATGGTTTGGCTTAGCAACCCTTTTACAATGCCACTGATGTATTATATGGAATATATAACAGGTTCTTATTTTTTAGGTATTGAAATTTTAGATGCTGAGATGACAATAAAATGGTTTACTGATAATCTTGATGATATTTTTGTAAGTCTTTATATTGGTACAATTTTTTATTCAGTTGTTGTTGCAAGTTTAGGTTATTGGCTAGTAAATTATTTTTGGAAATCATCAGTCCATAGAGACAAAAAACTACATCGACATCATAGAAAAAAATAGCTTATATTTTTAAACTTTTTTTGTAAAAATAAAACCAAAGAATAATACTAATTAAACTCATGGCTAAACTCATAACTTGCCCTTGAGTTATAGTGTCACAACACACATAACCAATCTGCGCATCTGGAGCACGCCATATTTCAGCTATTGCACGAAATATTCCATAAGAAATTGCATATATTAAAATCAGTTCACCATTAAATTTTTGATAATTTCTATATAGATATACAACTATAAAAACTACTATTCCCTCAAAAAATGCTTCATAAAGTTGCGATGGGTGACGAAGAATGCCATCTACATAAATTCCCCAACTTACATCAGTTTCACGACCAATCAGCTCTTGGTTTAAAAAGTTTCCAACACGCCCAAACACATAAGCTAAAGGGATTGAAATGGCTACTAAGTCCATATGTTTGCCAAATGAGAGCTTGTATCTTTTACAATATAAATATGTGCCTAATAAAAATCCAATAACCGCACCATGATAACTCATGCCACGAATACCAATAAACTCACCATCTGCAAAAGGGTTAAATATCTGCCAAGGGTGAGAGAGATAATAAAGCGTTTGCGTATCATAAAAAAGTATATAGCCGAGTCTAGCACCTAAAATAACACCGATTTCTACATAGATAAAATAAACATCTAGCTGATTTGATTTAAAATCTAAGTTATCTCTTTTAATAAAATATTTTCCAATATATAGTGCGCTAACTAAAGCTAATACATACATCATCCCATACCAATGTACGGGAAAAGAAAATATATAAAAAGCTACAGGGTCAAAACTATCGTAAATATTATTCCATGTACTATTTAGCATGTAAAATCACCTTCTTAGAGCTTGAGCAATTAGCTCTATAGGATTTTTAAATTCAATGTCTACATCTGCATAATTCATAGAGGCATTTATCTGCATTCTACATGCACTACACTCAGCACTTACCACATCAGCTTTAGTTTTTTTAATCATTGCAGCTTTTGGTATGCCCGCAGCTTTTGCAAAATGGTATTTTTCGCTCTGCATAGTTACTCCACCAAACCCACAACAACTATTTGGGTCACTCATCTCTATAATATTATAGTTTTTTGAAATTAAATTTCTAGGCTCTTCATATATGTCTTGCATCTTTCTTGCATGACATGGGTCATGATAGGTTACTATCTTAGTATCTTTTTTCTTTTGCTCTAAAAGTTTTTCCAAATGAGTATGATGTTGAAGCCACTCTGTTGCCATAAATATTTTGTCTTTTAATGCTTTTGCTCTTGCCTTCCACTCTGGCTGGTCATGAAAAAAGTGTTCATAGTCTATTTTTAACATTGCTGAACATGTAGCTTCTGGAACTATAATAGCTTCTACATCCTCTGCAAAACTCTCAAAATATTCTATATTAAACTTTGCGTTATTATCTACAGTATCAAAATCACCTGTAAAATAAGCAGGTGCTGAACAACATTTTTGACTTTTTGCCAAAAAAGCATCAATGCCCAGATGTTCTAAAATTTCTAAAAGTCCATCACCAACACCTTTGTAGTTATAGTTTGCTAAACATCCTATAAAAATAGCTACTTTTCTTTTTCCACCATTGTTTATATTTTCAGGGTATGAATTTAAAAAAGATGTTTTTGTTAAACTTGGAAGTAACCTATCTGCTTTTAGCATTGGAAAATTAAAGCGAGAACTCATAGAGTTAATGTCAGCTTTAATTTTAAAACCACAAGTCTGAAACACCCAACCAAGCTTAAAAGCTAAGTCATTCATCCAGCGATGACGAAGAAGTAAGAAGAAGGCTTTTTTATACCAAGCTATTCCAAATTTTTGTGCTATATCATTTCTAACTTGCTCTATTACCATATCTGTAGGGAGTGATTTTGGACAAATTTCTGTACAGGCTGTACATAAAAAACATGACTCAAAAATATCTTTAGCATTTTTATCTAAATCAAGTTTTCCACGCTGATAAGCACCAAGCAAATCTAAAAATCCACGAGGAGATGTTACCTCATCCGCGTTTACATTATAGATAGTACAAACAGGGATACATTTTCCACATTTAATACATGGATCAGTAAATTCTGCAAAATTAAAAATATCTTGTGGTGTTTTACTCATATATTTATCTTTAAACAGTTTTTGAAAATGTCTTTTTAGAAGCTACATGTTTTTTCATATATGCATCAAATGGCATACAAATATTACGAATAAGAAGAGTTCCTGTTTCACTACACTCTATTTTATCATCATCTAAAATTAAAAGTTCCTCTTGGACAAATGGTTGAAGAGCTTCTATCGCATCACCAAAATACTCTTTAAAATTTACATTATAAAGTTTTTCAAATCTTTTTATATCAAGCTTAAAATTACTCATCAGCTCCATAATTACAAATTGACGAATTAAATCATCTTCATTCAAAACTATACCACGCTCAAAAGGAAGTTTCCCCTCTTTAATAGCTGCCTCATAAAGTTTCATATCTTTAAAGTTTTGGTTATAACTATCAACGCCCTCACCTATTGAAGTAAGACCAATTCCAATTAAATCAGCTCCACCTTTAGTTGTATAACCTTGAAAATTCCTATGAAGCTCACCTTTTTTAATCGCCTTAAATAGTTCATCATCAGGTTTTGCAAAATGATCCATTCCAACCATCTTATAACCATGTGAAGTTAAAAAATCAATTGTGTATTGCATAATCTCTAGTTTTTCATCAGGAGGTGGAAGAGTTGTCTCATCTATCTTTCTCATAGTTTTTTTCATCCAAGGGACATGTGCATAATTAAATACAGCAAATCTATCAGGATTTATACTAAGAGATAATCTCAAAGTCTCTTTAAATGTCTCTAATGATTGATGAGGAAGTCCATAAATTAAATCAACATTTACTGAGTGCATGTTATATTTTCTAGCTAAATCCATAGCGCGTTTTGTTACATCATAAGATTGAACACGGTGTACAGCAATTTGAACTTTTTCATTAAAATCTTGAATACCAAAACTTACACGGTTAAACCCAGCTTCGCTCATAACTTTCATCTGTGCTTCATCAATATGACGAGGATCTATTTCACAACTAATTTCTGCGTCATCTCTAAAGTTTGGAAACACTTCTTTTATTGAATCAATAATCTCTTTTAATTGAGATGCATTATAAAATGTTGGTGTACCACCACCAAAGTGCATTTGTAGAACTTCTCGCTTTGCATCTAAGTGTTTTGATAAGATAACAAGCTCTTGTTTTAGGTAATCAACATAGCTAAGCATCTTATCTTCTTTTGATGTAAACTCCACATTACAACCACAAAAATAACATGCACTACTACAAAATGGAAGATGTATATAAAGACTTAATGGACGAGAACTATCTTGAGATTTTAATTTATTTATGTATTCATCATATTGATAATCTGCACTAAATTCTAATGCTGTTGGATAACTAGTATATCTTGGTCCCGGTTTTGAGTATTTTAAAAATTTTGAAAAATCTAGCATAATTGTCCTGTTTGTTATCTCCAGCTTGTACTACGAGGGTATAAATAACTGGAAATCTAAATATTAATGCGATTATATCCAAAATTTTATTTATCTATCTTTGTAGTTGCCCAGATAATTTTTTATATACATCAGAACTAACCAATAGTTCTTTATGGCTCCCACATGCTACTATTACACCTTTTTGCATAACTAAAATTTTATCTGCATGCTCAATTGTACTAAGTCTATGTGCTATGGTTATAGTTATTTTATCTTTTGTGTATTCATCTAAAGCACTTTGAATTCTTTTTTCACTCTCATTATCAAGAGCTGAAGTTGCTTCATCAAAAAGTAAAAGAGATGAGTGCTTATATATAGCTCTTGCAATTGCTACGCGCTGTCTTTGTCCGCCTGAAAGGTTTGCTCCAAACTCTTCCATTTGAGTGTATATGCCATCATCAAGTTCATCTACAAAACTACTAGCATCTGCTAAAGCAAGAGCTTCTAAAACTTTTTTTTCATCTATATCTTGTCCATAGGCAACATTTGCTGCAAGTGAGTCTCCAAAGATATAAATTCTTTGACTTACAAGTGAAATATGATGTTTTAAAGAGTTGTTTTCATAATCTTTTATATTTGTTTCATTGATTAATATCTCTCCACTATCTACATCATAAAAACGAAGAAGCATATTTATAAAAGTAGATTTTCCACCACCACTATCCCCAACAAGTGCTATATTTTGTCCACTTTTTATCTTTATATTTACATTGTTTAAAGCATAATTGTCCTCATATTTTAAAGATACATTTTTAAACTCTACACTAGATATATCTTCATCTAGCATTTTTTCCCCATAACTTATACGACTTTTGGTATCAAGTATCTCAAACACACGCTCACTAGCAGCTATTGCATCTTGAATTTTTGCATACATTGCACCAACTTTTTTTATTGGATCAAAAACAAGTCCAACTGCTGTTAAAAATGCTGTAAATTCGCCTACTGTCATACTTCCATCATATACTTCACGCCCACCAATATAAATTACTGCTGCTAATCCAGTCGCACCTATAAGTTCCATTATTGGAGGGACTGAATCACCAACATAAATAGCCTTCATATTTATTTTAAAAAATTTCCAATTTTCTTTGCTAAAACGATTTATTTCAAACTTTTCTGTAGCATTTGCTTTTATAATTTCACTGTTATTAAAAACCTCTGTAAGCCTTGTTACAACATCTGCATTTTTTACTTGAGAGCGATGAGAGTATTTTTTTAGCTTTTTAGCAATCCAAATAAGTGGGTATATTACCAAAGGAGTAAAAACTAAAGCATATAATGCTAACATAGGGTTTAGGTATATTATATAACTAACAAGTGCTATAACTGTCAAAGAATCTCTAAAGAGATCTGGAAGCATATTTGCCACAAAGTATTGAATTCGGTTAATATCATTTGTGACTCTTGAAATCAATTCGCCACTTCTATTTATATATAAAAAAGTCATATCAAGAGAGATGATTTTTTCAAGCATCATCTCCCGAAAACGAGTTACGATATGTTGACCAATATACTTCATGAAAACAGATTGTATATAACGACCTACTGCTTTTACTACATAGATTATAATCAAAGCAATAGGGATTAGATAAAGCATCTCCTCTTTTTTTTGTATAAACATCTCATCCATTAATGGCTTCATAATATGTGCAGTTGCAGTTGTTGCACTTACTGTTAAAATAATTCCAAATAATACAAGTAAATAGTAAAATTTATACTCTTTTACATAGGGCCAGTATCGAATAAACATCTTTTTCATAAGCGTATTTTACACTATAATATTCAATTTGAAAGTTAACTTGGTATAATTTGCGAAATTATTTGGAGTTTGTTGGTGAAAATAGCAATAGTTAGACTTAGTGCAATGGGAGATATAGTCCATAGCGCTATTGTCCTTCAATTTATTAAAAAAGCATTCCCGAGTGCTAGTATAGATTGGGTAGTTGAAAAATCTATGGCAGAACTATTAAAATACAACCCAGATATAGAAAATATAATAGAAATTGAGCTTAAAAAATTTAAAAAAACTAAAAAATTATCAGATCTGTTTTCACAAATAAACATTGTAAAATCACTTCCTAAATACGACTATATTATAGATATGCAAGGGCTTTTAAAATCTGCAATAATTACTAAACTCATGAAAGGCAAAAGTTATGGATATGACAAAGATAGCATCCGAGAAAGTATCGCTTCATATCTTTACAACCATAAAATCCACATGCCATATGACGCAAATACAATTGACAGAAATATGGGGCTAATTAGTGGTGCCTTTTCTTTAAATCTAAATTCAAAAGATATATATGAAAAAAAGCCATTTTTATTTTTTAAAAATGAAAATAAAATAATTTATGATTATCTAAAAAAAGATAAAAAAAACATCATATTTGTAATAGGCTCAACATGGCCATCAAGAAACTATCCCAAAGAAAAATTTGTAGAGATTGCAAATAGTTTAAAAGAAAATATTTTAGTTATTTGGGGAAGTGAGCAAGAGAGAGTTGATGGCGAATATATAGAGCAAAACTCAAAGTATGCTTCTCTTGTTCCGCGAACTGATTTAAATACACTAAAAGCATTGATAGGGCAATGTGATTTGTTAATTGGAAACGATACAGGACCAACACATATTGCATGGGCAATGAACAAAGCGTCTATCACTATTTTTGGACCAACTCCAATTAGTAGAGTTTATATAACTGATATAAATAAAGTTGTAAAATCTTCATCTATTGTGAATCCATATAAACTAAATAAACAAGATTTCTCTATAAAAGAGATAAGTTCAAATGAGATTTGTAAAATAGCAATAAATTTATTAGGTAGGAAACAAAATGATAGATAAACTTATAGCTCTTTTTACACACACAAATTTTTCACTTTTTTTTAAAGCTAACCTATTCTTGACATCTATAATTTTTTCAATTTTTATGATTAATAATACAGATTATGATTTGTTTGGTTTCTTACTCATTTTATTTGCTTGTATCTCTAGTGCAACTATACTTTATCTTGTATTTTTTATAATTTTATTTATTTTCAGGGTTACAAATACAACTATAATCTATATCTCTGCGCTTTTATTTATATTGACAAATATATCATTAATAGTAGATTTTTTTATATATAAAATTTATAAGTTTCATATAAATGCAATGGTTTTAAATATACTATCATCACCGGATTCAATGGACTCAATACAACTTGGAGTTATGCCTACTGTAATGTTTGTAGTATTTATAGTTTTACTTATAGCTTATGAAGTTTTTCTTATTAAAAAGATAAATAAACTAAATATGTATATAAAAAAAGATATAAACAAAAAACTTAATAAATTACTAGTGCTCCCATTATTTTTGATAATACTTGGCGAAAAAATAACCTATGGAGCTTTAAGTTTATCCTCGCAAAGTGAGATAGTCTCAAAATTTAAAGTCATTCCACTTTACCAACCACTTACATTTAGCAGAATTGCATTTAAATATTTTGGTTATAAAACAGAAGAAAAACAAGAAAACAGAATTAACACAGATGCTCTATTAAATTACCCATTAGAGAAAATAAAAATCAATGATAATCCAAACAAGATAAATATTTTTATATTTGCAAGTGACTCAGTAAGAAACTCAAATATCAATTCACAAATAACACCAAATGTTGAAAATTTCAAAAAAGATTCATTTACTTTTAATAATCATCATAGTGGAGGAAATGCAACAAGATTTGGTATTTATTCTATTTTTTATGGTTTAAATTCTACCTATTGGTTTTCATTTTTAAATGCAGGGCGTAGTCCTGTATTGATAGATACATTAAAAGATTTAGATTATAATTTTAAGATAATTTCATCAACAAATACTTCTTGGCCTGAGTTTAGAAAAACTGCATATTCAAATATTATAGATGCTATAAAAGATGATTTTGTTGGTTCTCCTTGGCAAAAAGATGAACAAAGTAGTAAATACTTTATGGATTATATTAAAAACTATGATTCAAAAAAACCACTTTTTTCGTTTGTGTTTTTAGATGCACCTCATGGCTATTCATTTCCCCAATATGCTAACAAATTTAAAGCAAGCAAAAAAAATGTAAACTACCTTAGCATATCAAAAGACTCAAAAAATATACCAGCAATTCATGCTAGATTTAAAAACTCTGTCTATTTTAATGATATTTTATTTGGTAAGATGATACAACAACTAAAAGACAAAGGGCTGTATGATAACTCTTTAATTATTTTTACTTCTGACCATGGATCAGAATTTTTCGAGTATGGTTATTTTGGACATAATTCATCTTTTTCAAAAGCTCAAACAAACACTCCGTTTATTATTAAATTACCAAAAAATTTACAAGATAAAGTAGCATTGCCAAAAGGGTTTCCAAATGTTTTAACAAGTCATAATGATATAGTTGCAACTCTTTTAAGTATAGTTGGTGTTCAAAACAATAGTAATACATACTCAAATGGATATAATCTTTTCAATGAAGACTTTAACAGAGACTTTGTTTTTTGTGCAAATTGGAATAATAATGCTGTCATTACGAATGAATATACTTATGTTTTCTCTAATCTACCAAATAAAATGTTTAGAAATGAGGTTAGATATACAAAAAATTATAAAATAGTTGATAGTAACCACAAAATAGATAGTAGATTGCTTATTAATATTATGAATGAAAATAGAAGATTTTTAAAATAATAAAATCTATTATGCTAATACAGATATCCAAACTACCAAAAAAACACCAATGCTTAAAAATACAATACTGCTGCCTATATCTTTAGCGCGACCAGCCATTGGGTGATGCTCTAATGTCACTAAGTCAACAACACGCTCTATAGCGCTATTTATTGTTTCAGCTATAAGTATCCCCATCATTGATATAAACATAAGTAGCTTGTTTGTCATATCAATATCTGCTAAAATCAAAAATGGAGCCAATACAA
>JAKISX010000060.1 GCA_021648405.1 Sulfurimonas sp.
TACCTCTCCTTTATTTGATGTGTAAACCACACTCTTTATGTTCTGGGTTTTCCCACCACCATCTTCCACTTCTAACATCTGCACCTGACTCAACTGCTCTTGTACATGGAGCACAACCAATACTTGGGAACCCTTCATCATGAAGCGAGTTATATGGAACTTTATATTTTTTTATAAAATCCCAAATTTCATCTTCACTCCAATGAAGCAAAGGGTTCACTTTTATAACTTTATTTACTTCATCATACTCAATTAAACTTAGATTTTGTCTTGTTATACTTTGAGATGCACGAAGTCCTGTTATCCAAACATCGAGGGACGATAATGCTCTTTGTAAAGGTTTTATCTTTCTAGTAAAACAACATGCTTTTCTATTTTGGATAGATTCGTAAAAACCATTAATTCCTTGGCTTTGATAAAGTTTTTCTACATCATCAGTATCAGGGAAAAAAACATTTACTTTAACACCGTACTTCAAGTTTGTAGCATCCATAACACTATATGTCTGCGGATGCAATCTAGCAGTATCTAGTGTAAAAATATTCATCTTTTTATCAAGAGAGAGCATCATGTGTGTCAATACTTGATCTTCAACTCCAAAACTGCTTGATAATGCTACCTTATTTCCATATTTTTCAAAAAAATATTTTAATATTTCTTCTGCTTTTACATTTTTAAATTTTTTATTTAAATCATTTATATCCATATTTTTTCCCTATATTTGGTACTCTGGGTCTTTTTTAATTATTCCAAACGATGATTTATTCCAAGCTCTTTCATGATAATAATAAAGTATCATCTTAGTAACAAGTTCTATTGCTCCAATAGAAGCAGCCATACTCAAGCTACCTGTTATAAAATACGAAATTAATATTGTGTCAAGTGTTCCAAGCACTCTCCATGATATGGTTTTGACAATGCTTCTATATGGTTTTTCATGCATTTTTACTCCATTTATATTAAATCTTAATCGTATTATATGCTTATTTATTAAAATAGTCAAGTAACTCGATAGATTTAGTCATGATTAGATATTTTAAAGGAAATTCAACTAAAAGATGCTACTTAATCTTTTTTATTAATCTTTTTCAAAATTAAAGTAGTTGATTTATCAAAGTTAAAATATTTTTTTGCAGCCTCTTTAATTTTTTGAGATGTTAAATTATTAATGTCTTCTTCATAAGTTTTTAATGGGGTCAAATCGCCACGCACAAAATAACCTCCAAATAAAGAAGCGATTGATGATGAACTTTCTAGTGAGTAAATAAAATCAGCTTTTGTATTTATTTTTACTTTGTCTAATTCTGCTTGTGTTACATCCTCTTTTTTTAGTAGTTCAATCTGTTTTATTAACTCTTTTTCTACATCTTCAGCTTTTACATCAGGATTACAAGTTGCTAAAAATATAAATAAACCTGGGTCAATATTTTGCATATTGTAAGCATATATTTGGTTTACCATATGCTTTTCATTTACTAGTATTTTATAAAGTCTTGAACTTTTTCCAGAGTATAAAATCTCACTAATCGCACTTAAAGCTACTTGATCAACATGTTGAAAATTAGGTATATGAAAAGCGATAGCTACAATCTCAACTTGGCTATCTCTATTTATATTAATTCGTTTTGCGCCATCTTGTTCTGGCTCAATAGCAAGAACTTTTGGAACTTTAACCTTGTTTTTAATTTTACCAAACTCTTTTTGAGCTTTTTTAAATACTTCTTGTGCTTTAATATCACCAGTAACCATTAAAATTGCATTATTTGGTTGATAATATTTTTCATGAAACTCTTTAATATCATCAATAGTCCAAGTTTGAATATCATTCATAAAACCAATTGGTGTCCAATGATAGGGATGATATACATAAGCATTGTTAAACATTGCAAAATAAAGATAGCCAACTGGACTATTTTCAGTACGCCATCTTCGCTCCTCTGCTACAACATCTCGTTCAGGTTGAAATTCTTCATCTTTTAGATTTAGGTTTTGCATGAGCTCTGCATAAAGCTCTAGTGATTTATTTAGATTGTCCGCACTTGATTTGATATAGTAATGAGTATAATCAAAACTAGTTGAAGCATTATTTACACCACCAATACTTTTTACCTCTTTATCAAACTCTCCAGCATCTAAGTTCTTAGTTGATTTAAAGTTCATATGTTCTAACATGTGTGCTATCCCAGTTTTGCCCATAACCTCATTTCTACTTCCAACCTTGTAAAATATATCTGTACTTATTACATTTGTATTGTTATCGAGTGGGATTACAACTATTTCTAGTCCATTTTCTAAAGTTTTTGTTTCATATTTTGGTAGTGATGTTGCCATTAAAGTTCCTATTAATAGTGTTATTATAAAGAGTATTTTTATCATTTTCTATCTGCACCAATTACTTGAGTGATGTTAGTGTAACCATCAGCTTTTATGAGTTGTATAAGCTCTTTATTTATATTCATAATCATATTTGGTCCATGAAAAACTAATCCGCTTAAAATTTGAACTAATGATGCTCCAGCTTTTATACGCCTATATGCCTCTTTAGCAGAGTCAATTCCACCAACTGAGATAAGGATTGTTTTGCCAAATAGTTCTTTTGAAATAGCTTCAAAAATTTCAAAACTTTTTTCCTTTAAGACCGCACCACTAAGTCCACCAATCTCTTTAGGCTCTTTTACAAGCGAATAATCTATAGTTGTATTTGTAGCAATAATCCCATCTGCGCCTTTTTGTACAGCCATTTTTGCAAGGGCTACTGCATCCTCTGGAGTCATATCTGGTGCTATTTTTAATAAAATTGGTTTTGAAGTAATTTTTTTAGCCTCAACAAATAATTTTGTTATAAACTCTTCATTTTGCAAGTCACGAAGACCTGGAGTGTTAGGTGAGGATATGTTTATAACTATATAATCTCCTAAATTATGTAAAGCTTTTATGAGGGTAGTGTAATCATTAAAAGCTTCGCTCTCAGAAGTAAGCTTATTTTTACCAATATTTACACCAATTGGAGTTGTAAAAGGGTAGTGTTTTTTTAATCTTTTTTGTACTTTTAATAACCCATCATTGTTAAATCCCATAGCATTTTGAATAGATTCCTCTTCTACATGACGAAACATCCGAGGCTTGGGGTTTCCAGCTTGTGACTTAGGTGTAATTGTACCTATTTCAGTATAACCAAATCCTAAGATTTGTATCCCTTTTATCATAGTTGCATTTTTATCAAATCCAGCTCCAAGTCCTACAGGGTTGTAAAAAGTGCGTCCAAAAAGTTCTTGTGTTAAAACATCATCACTAATAAAATGGGAATTTAAAAAAGGGTTAAAAGGAATTTGACATATATTTGGTAGTCTTAAAACGCATTCAGCTAGATGGTGAGCATTTTCAGGCTGAAGCTTAAAAAGATATGGTTTTATTAATTGATAATTTATCATTTATATCCAATAGTAGAAAGTTTTGATATTATACATAAAACTTAATAAAGGTAAGTTAATAAGAGATGTCCTTAAGTCTGTGAAAATAAAATTAAAGATAACAATATTATGAAAAAATTACATTTAACATTACACTATATAGTATTTACACTAATTATTGTTGTTGTAATATTTTTTATTTATTACATTTACGATAAATTTAAAATAAAAGAAGCACCTCAGTATATTGAGCAAGAACGTAATGTTATTCATGATGAAGTACAAAAAACAACTAAGGAAACAACTGAAGAAGAAAAACCAGAGGTTATCAAACCAAAAGTTGAAAAAATTGTCAAACCAAAAGTTGAAAAAATTGTCAAACCAAAAGTTGAAAAAATTGTCAAACCAAAAATTGAAAAAATTGTCAAACCAAAAATTGAAAAAATTGTCAAACCAAAAGTTGAAAAAATTGTCAAACCAAAAATCGCTAAAGCAGTACCAAAAATTGAAAAAATCATCAAACCAGTAATACAAAAGAGCTACGATGCAAAAGTGCTATACCTACAAAATTGTAAGCTATGTCATGGAACCATAAAAACTTTTGCTAAAAAAGTTACTAAAAATAGAATAAATAAAGTATTTACTCAAAACGCAAAAGAATTATCCTTAATCCATGAAAAAAGTAATGTTTCAAAAATAACAGATAAATATTTTAAATCAAAAGAATATGAATTACAAATAGAATCTATTATAAAATACATAACCAAAGAAGGAAAAATATGAATAAAAAAGATGCTTTTTTAGAAATTATGAATTTTAGACATGCTTGTAAGATTTTTGATGATACTAAGAAAATAAGTGATGATGATATAAATTATATTTTGGAAGTAGCACGAAAATCTCCTAGCTCATTTGGTATGGAGGGGTGGAAATTTTTAGTTATTACAAACGAAGAGTTAAAAGCCAAATTAAAGCCGTTTTGCTGGAACCAAGTTCAGATTACAACTTGTTCTCACTTGGTAATTGTCCTTGGGGCAATAGATAGTTTAAAAGTAGAAAACGGGGTTGTTCGTTCACAATTATCTCGCCGAGAAATGCCACAAGAAAATTTAGATGCCTTTGTTGAACTTTACGCTTCACATTTAAGTGACACTTTAAGTAGTGATGAAAAAATATACCAATGGAGCGCAAGACAAACTTATATAGCAGCTGCAAATATGATGAGTGCTGCTGCGTTTATAGGGATTGATTCATGTCCGATTGAAGGCTTTGAAAAAGAAGATGTACAAAAGATTTTAAAACTAGATACAACTGCTTATAGAGTAGCTATGATATTATCTTTTGGGTATAGAATAAATGAACAACCTAAACAACTACGCTCAAACTTTGAGAGTATTGTTGAGTTTATTAAATAATTTTTATTAGGATTTTATATGGGTGTATTAGTAGAATTTTCGATGTTTCCAACATCGAGTGATTGTCGTGATGGTTCTTCTGTTTCTAAGCAAGTTTGTAAAATTATAGATGCAATTGATAAATCAGGTGTTAGTTATCAACTTACTCCAATGGGTACTATCATTGAAACCGAAACTCTACGAGAAGCTTTAGATGTTATAGAGATGGCGTATGAGCAATTAGATTGTGAGAGAATATACTCTGCATTAAAATTTGACATACGAAAAGACTCAAAAAATAGACTAAAAAATAAAATAAAGTCTGTTGAAAATCTCCTTAATAGAAAAATAAACCACTAAAAATGATAAAGATAGTGGTAGAAATAAAATTTTTGTTGCTTCATAATATGTATTAGAAAAATTAAGTCTAAATAAGTAATTAATAGCTAAAATTGCATATATAAATAAATATAAGGATGTTTTTGCTAAATTTTCCAAATACTCTGGCATTTTCAAGAATATTATTAGCACCATTACTTTTTTGGGTTATTTTAAATCCAGATGTTTTCACAGAAAATGGCTACCACATAACTTGGAATTACTACGTTGGCGCACTAATTTTTGTTATTGCTAGTGTTACTGATTTTTTTGATGGTTTTATAGCACGCCAATGGAATCAAATAACACTTCTTGGTGGCATCATTGATCCACTTGCTGATAAGATGCTAACTCTTGCTGGTTTTTTAGGCTTAATGATGGTTGGCGAAGCTTCTGCTTGGGCTATATACATCATAGTAGTACGCGAACTATTTATAACTGGTGTTCGTACAGTCGCGGTGTCTAAGGGTGTTGATGTTAAGGCTTCAATGGCAGGAAAGATAAAAACAGTAGCACAAATGTTTGCCATAGGATTTTTAATTATGAGATGGGATTATGGTACTGAACTTCTTTGGTTTGCTACATTCTTAACAGTATATTCAGGATTAGAATATCTTTGGGGATTTAGAAAAGCTCTTTTAAAGGATAAAAATTAATGTCTTGGTTGGTATCTCTTTTAGTTCTCTCTGCTTTAATCTTTTTTCATGAACTAGGTCACTATTTTGCGGCTCGTTTAATGCGTGTCCATGTTGAAGTTTTTAGTATTGGTTTTGGCAAAAAAATTGCTTCATTTCGTAAGTGGGGAACTGAGTGGAGTATATCTATGATTCCTCTTGGTGGCTATGTGAAAATGAAAGGTCAAAACGATATTGATCCAACTGACATAAGCATGGATGACAATAGCTACAACTCAAAAACACCAATGCAAAGAATTTTTATACTTTTAGCTGGTCCAGCGGCAAATTTTATTTTAGCTTTTGTGCTTTATTTTATCATAGCTCTTGGTGGTCCACAAATTCTCTCTCCTGTTATTGGAACCGTTGTTAAGGATTCACCCGCATATGTTGCTGGTTTTAAGACAAACGATACTATTAAATCCATAAATGGTGTAGAGATTACAACTTGGAAAGAGATGGCTAAAATCATTGAACAATCAAACGATTCATTAAATTTTACACTTATAAGAGATGGATTTTTAGAGGTAAAAACATTAACACCTAAAATTTCTCAAAGTACGAATATATTTAATGAAATTATTCAAAAAAAGATGATTGGGATTGGTAGTGGTGGAGTATCTCATACATTAGAACTAAATTTATCTCAAACTCTTTCTTATGCAACACAACAAACTATTTTTGCTTCTACTTTGATATTTACTAGTCTTGAAAAACTTATAACTGGCGATGTACCTGCAAAAGAACTTGGTGGAGTTATAAGCATAGTAAAATTAACATCTGATGCTACTGAAGCTGGCTGGATGAGTGTCTTATTTTTTGCAGCACTAATTTCTGTAAATTTAGGTGTACTTAATCTACTTCCTATTCCTGCACTTGATGGTGGACATATAATGTTTAATATATATGAGTTTTTCACCAAAAGAGCCCCTAGTGAAGCTGTTTTAATAAAACTTACGATTATTGGTTGGGTAATGCTTTTTTCTCTTATGGGATTAGGACTTTTTAATGATATAAATAGATTGATGGGATGATAATGAACGAAACAGAATATAAAATATATATAGATGATGTTATAAGACGCGTTGAAGCTGCTCGTGTAAGAGTTAGTTCTCACCATATAGTAAAAATTGTAGCAGTAAGTAAATACTCAACTTGTGATGAGATACAAAAACTCTATAACATTGGTCAAAGAGCTTATGGAGAAAATAAAGTACAAGATTTAAAAGCGAAATCTATCGAACTTGAAGAGCTTCCCCTTGAGTGGCACTTTGTAGGTAGTCTTCAAAAAAATAAAATAAATAACTTACTTGATATTAACCCTTCTTTATTTCATGCTCTTGACTCAATAGAATTAGCAAATGAGTTACAAAAAAAACTTGTAGCTAAAGATATGACATTAGATGCACTACTTCAAATAAACTCTGCAAAAGAGGATTCTAAAAGTGGTGTTAAACCACAAAACGCTTTAGAAATTTACAAAGAGATTCAAAACACATGTCCAAATATCAACCTAAAAGGTGTTATGAGTATTGGCGCTCACTCTCAAGATTATAAAGTAGTTAAAAAAAGTTTTGAGATAACTTATAATATCTATAAACAACTAGATAATGCTACAATTTGTTCTATGGGCATGAGTGGAGATTTTGAGCTAGCTATTGAGTGTGGGTCTAACATGATTAGACTTGGTTCAGTTTTATTTCCTAAATAAATTAAAGGATATCTTCAAATGTTACACTTCTTAAAGTTCAAATGCAACTTAAATACTTTTATAGATGACTTAAACACTATAATAGATACAAATAATGAACAAATAAACAAACTTTTAGAGCAAAATAGAAAAACCTATGCCTCTTTTGTTAAGCCATTACAAATGGTTGATGAAAAATTAGAACAATTTTTTACACCATTATCACATCTAAATTCTGTAAACAATTCAGATGAAACACAAAATGTTTATACTAAATCACTACCAATAATTACACAATATTCTACAAAATTATCTCAAAATATAGATATATATAATGCATATAAAAATATTTTAAAAAACGAAAAAGATAGCTTAAATTATGAGAAATTAAGAGTCTTAGAACTGAATATTCAAGGTTTTGAATTAAGTGGTGCGCATTTAGATGATAAAACTAAACAAAGACTCCAAGAGATAAATATTACAAAAAGTGAGTTGTCAAATGATTTTTCGCAAAATTTATTAGATGCTACAAATGCTTATGAAAAAATAATTTCAAATAAAAATGATATAAAAGGGATGCCTCAGAGTGATATAGACTCTGCAGCTTTTGATGATGATGGTATAACGAAGTATAAATTTACTTTACAAATGCCTTCGTACATAGCTTATATGACTTATGGGCCTAACTCTAAGATAAGAGAGGAGTTGTACAAAGCTTATGTAACTCGTGCTCCACAAAATGCTCACATCATAGATGAGATATTAAGACTAAAAGATGAGATGGCTAAACTGTTAGGATTTGATAATTATGCTACTTATTCTTTAGCTTCTAAAATGGCAAAAGATACTCAAAGTGTTCTAAATTTTTTAGAGAAACTTTTAGAAAACTCAAAAGCTCAAGCAAAAAAGGAGCTTCAAGAGGTTCAAGAACTCTCCCCAAGACCTCTTCAAAGTTTTGACAGTGGATACTATAGTGAGTTACTAAAGAAGCAAAAGTACAATATTGACGCTGAAATTTACCAACCATATTTTGAGCAAAAAAATGTTTTAAATGGAATGTTTAAATTTCTAAATAAATTATTTGGTATTAAATTTGAAAAAGTAGAAGAAAAATTATGGGATAAAAAAGCCACTTCTTATGATTTATTTGTTGGTAATAAACTAAAAGCTAGAGTATATCTTGATTTGGAAGCTAGAAAAAGTAAAAAAGGTGGGGCTTGGATGCATAACTTCCAAACACATTGTACAAATGAAAAAGGACAAGAACAATTAGCATCTGCATTTGTAGTTTGTAATTTTCCTCCATCAAGTAAAACAACTCCATCTCTTTTAAGACATGATGACATAGTTACACTATTTCATGAAATGGGACACGCAATACACCATCTATTATCTGAAATAAATGAAAATGAGGTAAGTGGAGTTAATGGCGTTGAATGGGATGCTGTTGAGTTTCCTTCTCAATTTTTAGAAAATTTTGCATATGAACCAAGTGTTTTAAAAATGTTTGCAATTCATTATATAAATGGAGATGTAATATCAGATGAAATGTGTCAAAAGTTGATAAAAAGCAAAAATTTTTTATCCGCATCAGGTATGCTCAGGCAGGTGGAATTTTCTATATTTGATTTTAAACTCCACTCCTCATTAAAACAAGGTGATGATATACAAAACCTACTTAATGAGATAAGAAAAGAAACTGCACTTATTAAAACTCCAACATATAATAAATTTCAAAATGGTTTTGCACATATATTTGCGGGTGGATATGCTGCTGGATATTACAGTTATAAATGGGCTGAAGTTTTAAGTGCCGATACATTTTTTAGTGTAGTTGATGAAGGGATATTTAACTCAAAAATTGCAAAAAAATATTTTGACATTATTTTAAAAGGTGGTGGAGCAAAAAGTATGGATATATACTTTAAAGAGCTAATGGGTCGTAAGCCAAATCCAGATAATCTTCTTCGTCTTAATGGAATAAATACTTGAGAATTATATCTCTAGTATTTTTATTAGTATCTATAGTATATGGAAATAAAGAATTGAGCATAGCAACATACAATGTCGAAAATTTATTTGATTTAGAAAAAAAAGGTTATAAATACAAAGAGTATGTACCTTATGGTAAGTCACAATGGAATAAAAAAAACTACAAAATCAAATTAAATAATATTGCAAAAGTAATAAAAGATATTGATGCTGATATAATAGCTCTTCAAGAAATACACTCAAAACAAGCCCTAAAAGACTTAAAACTTGTTCTAAAACAAAAAGGTTTGTACTATAAATATAGTGCCATTGCAGATAAAAAATCAACAGCAATAAAAGTAGCAATACTCTCTAAAATACCATTTGTATATTCTAAAGAGTTGTTTGTAACTTACTCTTATAAATATAGAAATATCCAAGAGATAAAATTTAATATAGACAATAAAGAATTATATATATTTAATAATCATTGGAAATCTAAAGGTGGACCTGAGAGTATGAGAATAGTTTCAGCAAAAATACTAAAAAAAAGAATTAATGAAATTGGATTTGATAAAAATATTATTTTAATAGGAGATTTTAACTCACATTATCAAGAAAATATACTATTTAAGAAAAAAAGAAAACACAATGATACAAATGGAAAGACTGGTATTAATGATGTTTTAAAAACTAAATATCAAACAGAAATAGCAAAAAATACAACTTTTAGGAAAAATAGCTTTTATAATTTATGGTACGATATAGATAAAAAAAACAGATACTCATATATATTTAGAGGGAAAAAAGAAACATTAGACAATATTTTAATATCTCAATCACTACTAAAAGAATCAGGCATATATTATAAAAAAGCCTCTATTGAAAATTTCTCAAAAGACTATCTTTTTTATAAAAAAAATATATATAGATGGAAAGTATCAAGAGCTAAAATCAGAAAACACAAAGGAAAAGGTTATTCTGATCATTTACCAGTAGTAGCAAAATTTATTATTAATTAATAAAATAAAAAAAGCTTTTTTACAAAGCAGTTGTGCTTTTTAAAGTTGCGAAGCGTACATCAAGTACGTTAGTAAGTTTAAAAAGTGCAAATTCAAAGTAATTTTTTTATAAAGAAGTTATCCATAAGAACAGTGCGAAGTGTACATCAAGTACATAAGTAGTGTTATTAGGGATAAATTCGAAGTAAAAATGACCAACTAGGCAGCGACCTACATTTCCAATCCTGAAAGGATAAGTATTATCAGCGATGAGAGGCTTAGCTTCTGGGTTCGAAATGGAGCCAGGCGTTTCCCTCTCTCTATAGCCACCTAGACAATCACA
>JAKISX010000061.1 GCA_021648405.1 Sulfurimonas sp.
GAGCTAGGAACTGATACCAAAAGAACAAAAAAGAGAGAGATTGCGATACAAATCAGTAAAAAATAGAAAAATAGTCTAAAAAATCACTTCAAAATTGAAAGTGAATTTTTAAAATGCTAGAATATCAAAATCAAGAAGAATCAGCTGGCTTGTTCAGAGGGTTCAATTAACTATTTTAAATAACACCTTTCGACAATACTCCATACTCATCCTCTAAAACTGAAAGCTGATTATCTAAATATTCATCCCATTTAGTACTATCAACAACAACCTCAAATAAATCATCTAATTTTATCACTTCTATTTCATATCTAACATCTTCTATAATACTTAACATCTCATCTATTCTTGATATAAGTTTATCTATATCAGTTATGGTATCACTTGCTACATCGAAACTAAGTCCATTGTTTAAATTGTCAAATATTCTTTTTACTGTTTGTAAATCTTTTTTAGAATATGCTTCATTTAGCTCCTGCATAAGCCTTAAAGCCTTTTCTTGAAGTCTTGTTTCAACTATGTCAGGATGACACAACTTGCAAGATAAACGATATAAGCGTTTTAAATCTTTTTTATCATCATCGCTAATATTTTCTAGTTCTAACTCTTTAAATGCTTCATACTCACTACTAAAGTCATCATAATCTTTTTTTGTGTCTTCATAGTTATTTCTAGCTTCTTTTAGCTCATCTTCTAGTTTTTCTTTCTCATCATTTGATGCTGCACTATCTTTATCTTCTTTTAGTTTTTTAATCTTAGCTATATTTATTTTGTTTTTTAGCTCTAGTATTTTTTTTATAATATCTGCTAAAACCACATTATGTTGGATATTAAACTCATCATAAGAACTTGTGTATTCTAGTTTCTCTTCATTGAGTACTTCTAAATTATATTCTAAGCTTTTAAGGTGCTTTCTAAGGCTTTCTAGCTTTTTATCTTCTACTTGAATTATTTTATTCTTCAAAGTAAACGACTTCACATCCATTTTCTTCTAATTTTTCTATCCAGTTTTTTTGCTCTTGAGTTAAAACAATTTTATCACATTCTACATCTAAGTTTAAATATGTAAGTTGTTTGAGTTCAACAATAGTATCGGGTAATACAGTTATACAAGTACAACAAATACTTAAATGCTTTAGATTTGAAAGATTAGATAAGCTGTCGGGTAGCTTTTTCAATGGATTTGCATCCATTGTCAACTCTTTTAGTTGTGTCATTTGGCAAATAAATTCAGGCACTTCTTTTAAGCTGTTAAATGACAAGTCAAGTTTTGTTAAATGTTTGAGTTTAGTTATACTCTCAGGTATCGTGCGTATGCTATTCATAGATAACTCTAATGTAGTTAAATTTTCTAATCTAGCAATGTTTGATGGTAGTATTTTCATATCTTTATGGTGTATATCAAGGTGCTTTAAGTTTGTTAGTTTAAACACTTCATCTATCAATACAAATGGTTTTTTAACTTGGTTGTTTTTGTTGAAAATTTCTTCTGCAAAATTTGGATTTGATGAATCTGTTTTTGTTAATATTGCCATATCAAGTATTTCTAAATTTTCTAGTTTTAACAATTCATCTTTTGTTCTTGGTAAATATTCTTCACTTAGATCATACGCATCAGCCCACTCCCAAAGCACTTCAATCCACTCTTTTTTATTTAAAAGTTTGCTTGTAAGGCTAGATATAGCTTTTGTTTTTTCTACTGATATGTCGTTGCCTTCTTTTTTTATGATTTTATTTTTCATTTTTTTGCATTCTCCTCTGCTACCACATCATCATCGTAAAGATGGTCATAAGCGTTATAAAAAACATCTCCTGTTCCCTCATCATAGATATAGTTGTTCTCTCTTACTACATAACCATCTTCTAACCTTAGCTCATTATCATCAAAGACATTTATTAGTGCTTCGGCTACAAGTCTATTTATATCGTTAGGGTATTCACACTTGGTCATTCCTATCATATTTCGGCTGTTTACTTCAACATCATAGCCCATCTCTTTTGCAAAAATCTCTAAGTGATGGTAATAAACTCCAAACTCTTTTCTCAAGTGTGCTATGCGAACCCCTGGAACTAATCTTTTTTCAATAACTCTAATCAGCATCTCATATACTGACACCCCGTCTTCTATCTCTGTGTCTTTTAGTTGTTGGATTGTTACCATTTTGAATTTCCTTTTGTGTTATTGTATCATTCTTAATTTACTTAGCTTAGTAAATCAAATCCAACTTACACTATAATATGCTAATGAATAAGTACACAAATAAAATAACTAGATTAACTCTTATTATAGAACGACTATCAAAAGGTATGGGATTATCCACTCCAAACCTTGTAGATTTCTTTCAAGTTAGTAATAAGCAAGTTCAAACAGATTTCAAAGATTATATTTTAAATATTTTTGATGATGATACTATTTACTATGATTATTCATCAAAAACATATTTAGCTAAAACGAACTTTTTAACCTCTACACTTTTTACATCTAAAGAGTTAGCTATCATCTCAATTGTAAAAGCAAAAACAAAAGACAAGTATAGTGATGATGATTTATATGAAAAAACAAATATGTTATTTTTGCAACACGAAGAGCTACTAAAAGACAATATTTTTCAACACGCATCAGTAGAAAAAATAGATAAATTTAAAAGTGAAATAGTTACAATAAAAAATGCAATAAATACTAAGCATATAGTCACTTGCAACTACAATGATAAAGTAAGAACTATATACCCCTTAAAGATTATAAATATTGAGGGGTTTTGGTATCTCATAAACCATGATACAACAGATAAAAAAATAAAAACTTTTCATCTTCAGAGTATAAAAAATATTGATATATCTCCTAAAAGATTTACTTTTGATGATAAAGGTATCGTAAATAAATTTGATAACTGTATCAATGCTTATTTTAAACCTACTGCAAAGCCTATAACAGTTATTTTATACATAGATAAGCAAATTGTAAGATATTTTGAAAGAAAGCCGCTAAATAGCTCTCAAAGAATAATCAAAAAATATAATAATGGAAATATTGATTTAGAAGTTATCATATCAGATTTTATGGAAATAATACCTACTATTCAAAAATATATACCACTCATAAAAGTTATAGAACCTCAAGAGTTAAGTGATAAAATCGAAGAAAATCTAAAAAACTATTTTAAAAGTATATGATTAAAAATATTGCCGTTGAAAGTTTAATCTAAAACCTTTATGAACAACTAAATCATAATGCTTTTTAGCATTTTGCCAAGTTTTAAAAGTAAAATAAGTACGATAAACAGCAGGTTCACCATCTAACATTTCTTTACATAAAGTGTAAAAATCTCCATCATCAGGGCTAACAACATCTATCATAAAATGTTGTTTAGTTGATTTGGAAGCTATTATATCTATACTGTCATCATCATTTTCTAAAAGTGCTATTTCATACATATTATTTTATCATCTCCCAAGCATATCTCTTTTATGAGTAAAACATCTTTTTAAAGATAAAAGATAGGAATTTAATACTAATTTTTCATTGAATTTCATTATCTGTCTTCCTGTTTAGATTTTTCAAATTCTGCAACCCACTTCTCTACTTCATTTTCAAGTAACTCTTTTTCTGGTAAATAGAGTTTATATTCAGAGGCATAGACATTACTCTCTTTAGGTAAGGTTAGTTCAACAATTGCATGGTTTTTACTTGGAGTCAAAAGAATACCAATAGTTGGTTTTTCATCATCACTCTTTTCATATCTATCATAATAATTTACATACATTTGAAGTTGTCCGAGGTCTTGATGTGTCATTTTATTAGTTTTAAGTTCAACTATCACAAAACATTTTAAAAGGCGATTGTAAAATACTAAATCAGCAAAAAACTCAAGTTCTCTTCCATTCCAACTATTTTTTACTGTTTCTAGTTCGTAGTACTCTCTTTTTTCTTTATCCGAAATAGAGATAAGTGTACGATACTGAAACCAATTGAATTGTGACCGCAGTGCGGACACTTTTTGGTACTCTCTATAAAACTGCCTACTTCTTGCTAGTTGCCTTGAGGAAAAGCCTGTTCCAAATAGAGGTTCAAGTTCTTTAGCGAGGTTTTTAATGAGAAAGGTACCATATTCAGCCCTCTCTTTTCCACCTTGTTCTTCGTTAAATATTCTTTTTCCCAATTGCCAATACATCTGCACACGATAGAACTCTACACTTCTTACTGCTTTATCACGAGAAGAGTTTATAATCTCTTTTATATCTGATACAAAAGCGTTCGTTATAGAAATTTGTTTTTTATTCATACTATGCTCCAAACATAAGTTGTTTCCTTTTGCGTTATTGTATCATTTTTGATTTACTTAGGTTGGTGGTTTAGTTTTTCGCCATTCTTTATTTTATATATCATTATTACTCTAAAAACCACTTTTAGTGCTACCAATTCTTTTTAATTTATTTTCTTTTTTTAATTTAGATTAATACCACAATCAACCCCTAAAAATCAAAGTCACTAAATAGTGTTGTTGTACTTTTTCATGCCTAAAATAGTTATTATCTCTTTAATCTCATCTATTTTATAAACGATTGTATAACCTTTGTATATTAAGTCTCTTTTACTCTCATCTTCAAAATAGATAGACTTTCTACATTTGTAGGGCATAAATACTAAATCGTTTATCTTCTTATCTATCTCACCCTTAAAAGCTAAAGCTCTATTTTTACTATCAAGTGAAATAAATTTTATTTGTTCTTTAAGTACTTTTGTATAATTTGCACTTCTAACAATTCGCATTTACAAAGACTTCATAAAAGTACTCATGTCTTTGTCATAGTCCTCTTGCTCTATAAGCTCAACTTCTCCACTCTCCACCTCTCTTAGTGCTTCGTGAAAGTATGCTTTATCATCTTGGAACTGCTTAGAACTCATATAATCATCTTTTGAAGTGACTAAGCTTGTAAGGTACTCATTAAATTTTGATTGCATATCTACACCCGCATTAACAAGCTTTTTATATACATCATCTTTTATATCTAGTGACACTTGCATAACATAAACCTCTATTCTAATCTAATATAGTATAACATAGTTTGATTTATAAATTTATTTTATAGCTATTTAATCCTGCTTGATTTCTAATTGTGGCGAATTCGCCATAATTAAAATCTGGATTGTGTATCTTTTCCCATATCCCTAAATATTCAACAGTGTTACGATTTCTAAGCCAATCCGACTAGTAGCATCATTAAATATTAACCGTACTACTCATAACTCTTATCAAATTTTTAACTTCATCTTTTTTAACAAAATGTATCCCAAAAGCTAAAGCATAAGTCAATATATCTGTATGACCAAATTTAAATTCTACTTTGCCATTATCTTTATCTATCTCTATACATTTATCAAATTCAGGTGCTTGTAATTTGCCATCTTTATATGAAATTAACTCAAAATTATCTATATACATTTGACAAAAATCATTTTTGTTTTCATCTCCAAGTATATTATAGACATTTTCATCTTGATGTACATTTTGATGACTAGATATCAATATCTCTTTTTTACCGTTTTGCTCCCAATCATTTATGATAGTATCTCCATCTTTTGCTGTTAATTTAAATCTTGTATCATCTTGAACAACTATATTTGTAATAATATTTGTTACTAAGTTTTTAGTTATATTCATATGTATACAATGATATGGGTCTTTGTGATTTTGACCAAACTCCATAAGTAGGGCTATTATTTTATATTCTTCTATTCTTGTATCTTTCATTCTTGTTTTTCCTTGCTTTTGTTTTGATTAATTATTGTATCATTTATGATTTACTTAGGTTGGTTGTTCAGAATAATCTTTTTTTTCTAACACCAAACTCTCAAACTCATCTATAAAAGTATCTTGAGTCTCTGTGTTCCAAAATGGCATTCCTAGAACTCTATAACAAGGGTTCTCATAGTATGTTGTCTCGCTATTATCATTTATATCTAATAACTCCATTTTACCACTACTTGTAAGCTCTGTGATTTGGAGAAGTATATCTTGTTTCCATTTCTCATGGCTATTTTTAAAGTTATCAGCTTTTCCTTTTGCCCAGTCACCTTTTGGCTCTATAAAAACTTGATGGTAACATCCTACACTCTCTTTATCTTCAAGAAGTAGTATAACTTCTTGGTATCTTGATGTATCCTTTTGCCTTTTAGATTTCCTTTTGCGTTATTGTATCATTTTTGATTTACTTAGGTTGGTTGTTTAGTTTTTCGCCATTCTTTATTTTATATATCATTCTTACTCTAAAAAATATCAAGAGTATCAATCTCGTTCAATATCTTTTCATTCTTTTCTATCTCTTGTAAAATTTTAATCTCTTCAACTGGATTTATATCTTTTAATACCTCATCATTTAGTTTTTCAATATTCTCATAAATACTCTCTAATCTGTATCTTTCTTCTTCTAAAGTTCTTTTTAATTTCAATTTATCATAGTCGTGAAGTGATTGCCATATTTTGCCATTTTCTTTATCTTCCCACAGTCCATTAATAAGTTTTGCTATGCTTTTAGCACCCATATCATCATCATATATTTTTTTAGCATATGGAGTTAGATTATATTTTACCCTATCAAGAAGTCTTAGAAACTGTGGTTTTTGTTTTGTTTCTTTATAATACTCTTGCATATTCAACACATCATCATTATAAAATCCAAATTCTATTTTTTCTTCATCGTTAAAATATTTACTTTTTAAATCATTTAATTTAATTTTATGTGAGGTAGCTAAATCATCTACAAATACTTTGTATTCCTCTTCTAAATGTCGATAAACAAATACCTCTTTTGTAACTCTTTCACTATTTACTTCAATATAAAAAAGATAAAAACCTACAGGGATAAGCTCATTAAATGTTGTTTGATATTTTGATAGATTTCCTTTTAAAAAGCCAGTTAATTGTCTTATAACTGTTAGCGATACCATCTCGTACTGTACATTTTTATTTGATTTTATATCATTAAAGACATGATTATTATTTATATATAATGTTTGTGGATTTACAAAGCTTATCTTATTTTTCCATTTTAAATTAAAATTTACGATATATGCTTCTGCTGTTCCTCCTGCACTCACACCTCTTAATGCTCGTCCTACCATCTGAGTCATTAAAATTTCTGAATTTGTAGGTCGTGCCAAAAATATTGATTTTGTCATTGGTAGGTCTGTACCCTCGGTAAGTATATTTACATTTACAAGTACTTCTAACTCTTCATTGGGCTTACAATTACCCCTATAATTTTCGATAATATTAATCCGTTTTTCATTTGTCATTTTAAAATCATCATATTTTTTAACACCTGCTGAAAAAATTACATCTGATTTTATACCTTGTGATTTTAACAGTTCATTTATAGAAACGGCATCATCAATATTTAATGCAAATACTATACACTTTCCATATTTTTCTCTATTATTTATATATCTATTTACGATACTATCACTTCTCTCTTTATTGTTTATAAGTTGATTTACAATAGCACTTGGTAAGTTATCTAAAAATTTATTTTCTTCTATCTGTTTACTTAATTTATTTTCATCTTTTTCATTTATATCAGCTTCTATAATAACATCTTCAAAGGTTGGGGCAGATAGAAATTCTTTACTTATTAGATAATCTAAATCTACTTTGAAAACAATATCATCTTTAAAAACTTTTTTCAATAAACCTTTTTCATCTTTTAGTGTTCTAAATGGTGTAGCAGTAAGACCCAATATTTGTTTATTGTTAGAGTTGTTTTTTACAAGTTCGATTACTTCTCTATAGGTCTTTGCTGTAGAATGATGAGCTTCATCTATGATGACTAAAAGTCTTTTATCTTTATTTGGTTCTATGAATTTCTTTGTAATAGTATCATTTATACTATCTTTTCCTACTATCAAAAAATCATCACTTTTTTCTATATCTTTTATCTTATCATGCAATTTATTACCTGATATTATCCTATAGTTAAATTCTTTTTTCTTTTGAAATATATCTTTGTAAGCCGTTGTTTTCATAGTATCTAGTGCTTGTTCTAATAATTCAAATCTATGTGCTAACCAAATAACTTTTCCACCATTATCAATAACATTTTCTAAAGCCCATGACATAGCTACAAAAGTTTTCCCACCACCAGTTGGCAATACCAAAAGCCCTGCATAGTCATCTTTATTATTTATTTTTTTATTCATAGTAGATATTGCATTTTCTTGATAAGAGTGCATTTTTCTAGGATTGTTTTTGTTGATAACTTTTACTATACCGTTTGATGTTTGTTTTTTTAGCTCTTTTTTCATTTTAAAATTTCACCTTTGTTTTTTATATAAGTTCTAATTCTTCACTAATATCTTTTATTAGCTTACTAAGTGGTCGTTTATCTAAATCTTTATCATCTACATATCCACCTGTGATAAGCCGGAGTAAATCTTCACGATTTTTAAAAAGTCCACTGTAGTTATATGCTAGTTCGTCTATATAACTATCAGGATATATTTCTCTTTTTTGGATAAGTTCTAGGGCTATATCTTTGTGATTTTGATATAAATCATAAAGTGCCAAATCATTTATATTATTTTTTATTCTTTGCTTTTCATTTATTGTTATATCATCATTAAATTTACAACCTATTTTAAAACCATTCTCATCATAATGAAAAGTTGAATTTTTAACTTTTATCTTAAATTTCATATTTTTATTAAAATCAAATCTTTCATCATAAGGATTGATATATTCTTTATCATCATTATCAAGTTTTATTTTATTACACACTTTACAAGATGGAACTAAATTATAAAAAGACAATGCTAAAAATGGATATTTACTTTGTGGGTAAAAATGGTCTAATTCTGAAGTTCGTTTTTTCTGATGAGATAAATTATAAATAGTATTTCTATTACAATAAGGACAAGTATTTATATTTAAAGATTTAATTAATTCATAAGCTCTATATGGTATTTTTTTACCATCTTTTTTGATATAGAATTTTTCTTCTTTATAATTATTTAAATATCCATAATATGTTTTAAAATTGATAGTAGATGAAGAACATTTAAATTCATAAATTTTAGATAATTCTTCTAACTCATTTGGTTTTGCTTTTATTAGTTTTTCAAAATTCCATTTATCACCAAAACATTTTTTTATATATGGTTCAATATCTTTTAATTTTTTTTGTCCTCTTTCTTGAATATAATTAAGAATAGCTTCATAATGTATATTTGACAATTCATCTAAATTATTATTTCTTATTTGTATCATTTATTTTTTCTTAACATTTCAATTCTATGTTTTAAAAATTCAATTTCATCTTTTACATCTTTAGCAATATAATTTATATTTTTACTATCCAACATTCTTCGTAACTGATTTTTAATAATTGGTTCACCAATAATAGAGATGATATTTTCACAATGCTGTATCTCTTTATCAGTCAATTTATTAGGACTATTTAAAAGTTTTATAACCTCATCTATCTTCCCCTTAGCAAACTCTCCCATAAGTCCACCCTCCATAAAAAAGCCGTGAGATAAAAGAGTATGTATATTTGCACCAAATGGATTTATATCTACATCTACTTGTTTACCATCTTTTAAAAAAATAACATTATCTTTTGGAAGGTCTGAAATCATAAATGGAGAATGAGAAGTTATTATAAAGTGATATTTACGAATAAATCCATGATTGTGGAATTGCTTCATTAATTCGATGAGTTCATTTAAATAATTCTTTTGCCATCTAGGATGTAATCCTAAATCAGGCTCATCTAAAAGAAATAGTTTATTATTTTTATCTTTTCTTAATATATTATAAATATTTATAAGTAATCCAAATATCTTTTTTTCTCCATACGATAAAGAACTATAAGTTCGTCCCTTCTCATCTGTAAGCTCAAACTGAAAATATTCTAAATATTCTAAATAAAAAAGTTTCTGTTCTTGAGATAATTTATTTATCTTCATAAAACTAATATTTCTAGTATATTGATTAAATATTTTTTCTGTTATATTAAAATCTTTGACTTTAGTTAATTCTTCAATTAATAAACTTTTATTTATAAATATATTTACATTATCTATATGTAGATTATTTAAATCATTTAATTTAAATAAATCTAATTTTTTGTTAATAAAGTCTAGTTTTATATACTCAATAATTAAAAATTTATGATAGTCATCAATACCTCGTATTTTTGATATAAAAACTTTATCTATTTCTTTCTTTGTATTGTTAATAAAAATTTGTTCAAATAAAGTATTGAAATTAGGCGTTAACATACTCATCTTGGTTGGAATATACATAAAAGATGATATTTTTATATCTCTCTTAGTATTAAGATTTAATTTCATTATAATATCTAAAATATTTTTATCATCTAAATCTATTTTAATAGGTCTATGATTATTAAAGGTTTCATTCGGAGAGAAAACGCTATGATTAAAATAGCTATATATGTCAGATTCAAAGTCTCTTTTTTTAATTGTTGTTTTTATTTTAAAATTAGAATAATAAGTACAATAACTGAACTTTCGCACCTAATCAAATAAGAAAAACAATCTAAAAGAACCAACCTACAGTAAGTAAAAAGAAAATAATTTATGCCTCTTTACAAATAAAGAAACTCTATTGAAGCCCTATAATAGG
>JAKISX010000062.1 GCA_021648405.1 Sulfurimonas sp.
CATAAGCAATACTAACAGCATCTTCTCCATCATATACAGCCTCACACTTAAAAGACTTTATCTTTAAATACTTAACAATGGTAGTGTTCAAATCTACATCATCTTCAACAACTAAAAGTTTTTTCATTATGCCCTTTTGTAAACTAGACAATTACTAACCTAGTAAAACATATTTTTTAAAGATTTTAAATTATACCTTTTTTTAAATGTTTTATGTCTTCACAAAACACCTAGTGCTCATAAGAAGTATATTGATTTAACTAATATCTGGCTTAAACCAACTTATAAAGTTTTTAGATAGAATTCCATTATGAATAATTATGACGAAAAATTTAATAACTCTATAAAAAATACTATCTTTTGTAAGTTACCAACAAAAGAACAAGAATTTATAAAAGAACAAGCGTATTTATTAAATTTTTCATTTCAAGAGATAAAACAAATAATTAACATAGCTCGTGATCTTAGCATGTGGGATGAGAAAAATATTATAGAAATTTTTCCTAATCATGAGCAAAAAAAAGTTATTCTTAGTAGATTAAAAAGTATATATAATGATTTACGATTAAAGCCAAATTCATATAAAAACTTTGAATTAAAAAACTCCCCTAAAGAGCAAAAATACACTTTTAAAGCGCTAGATAAAGAGGGCTTCGGTCTTGGACTTTGTCCTGTTGCTAGTGAAAAAACGAGATGTTGCAATCTTCTTACACTTGACGCTGTTGAGTCTTGCGGATTTGATTGTTCGTACTGTTCAATTCAAAGTTTTTACAACCAAAATACTATAACTTTTGATAGCTCATTTGCGGATAAACTAAAAGATTTAAAGTTAGATAAAAATAAAACTTATCATATAGGCACTGGTCAAGCTTCTGATTCACTTATGTTTGGAAATCGTGAGGGCATTTTAGATGCTCTATTTGAGTTTGCATCTAATAATCCAAATGTAATTTTAGAGTTTAAAACAAAATCAGATAATATCAAATATTTTATGCAAAACAATGTACCAAAAAATATACTTTGTACGTGGAGTCTAAATACTAAAACTATTATAGATAACGAAGAGCACCTAACTGCCTCTTTGCAAAAACGAATCAATGCGGCAAGAAGATTAGCAGACAAAGGTGTTAAAGTTGGTTTTCATTTTCACCCTATAGTTGAGTATGAAAATTATTTGCAAGAGTACAAAGAAGTTTATCAAACGCTTCAAGACACTTTTTTAGCAAAAGAGGTAGTTCTTGTTAGTTTTGGCACACTTACATTTATAAAACCCGTTATAAAACAACTCCGAGAGCGTGACTTTAAAAGTAAGATAACTCAGATGCCTTTTGAGGATGCAAATGGAAAAAATTCTTATCCTTATGCTACTAAGCAAAAGATGTTTAAATCAGCATATGATAGTTTCAAAGCTTGGCAAAATGATGATAATAAAGTATTTTTTTATCTCTGCATGGAAGATCATAATATATGGCAAGAGAGCTTTGGTTATCAATACTCTACAAACAATGACTTTGAAAAAGATATGCTAAGTTCATATACTAAAAAATTAAATATGGAGTTTCTAATTTGACATTCACAAAAGAAAAAAAAGAAAATTATTTTTTATCGCAACCACATCAACCATTTTTTGTTTTAGCAATAATCAATGCAATTATAATGATGTTGGTTTTCGCCCTAGCAAACAATGGGGTAATAACTTTACAAGTATCTAGTTTGCTATTTCATACATATACACTTATATATGGTCTTTTTTTAAATGTATTTACAGGGTTTTTATTTACAACCTTTCCTAGATTTTGTCAAAGCGAGGTGCTAAAAAAAGAGTTTTATATTCAAATTTTTTCATTGAATGCTATAGGTTCAATTATCTTTATAGTAGCGTCAATGACAAGCTTATACATGACATTTGCTTCAATGATTTTACTTTTTATCTCAAATTTATTTATGATTTTAAAGCTTCGCCATATATTAAAAGTTGGAACATCTCCAGCCAAAGAGGATCCATACTGGATTTTAATGTCTTGTAGTTTTGGTCTTGTTGCTCATCTACTGTTTATCATCTCATTATTTTATTCTCCACTAGAAAATTTGGCAATTAAAACAGCTTTTTATATGTATGTAATCTTTTTAACATTTAGTATAGCTCAAAGGATGATTCCGTTTTTTTGCTACTCTACAGAACAAAAAGATTTGCGTTTTGTTAGTACTGTTTTTGTTTTTATGATACTCAAAACAGTGTTAAGTGTATTGAATGAATATAGTTATGTTAAAGTAGCAGAGATAGTCGTTAGTTTAATTTTAGCACTTTATCTTTTTGGCGAATTCATCAGATGGAAACTACCTATCTCTAAATCAGAACCAATTATATGGGTATTAATACTTGGTTTACTTTGGCTTAGTGCTGCTTTTTTTATTGATGCAATTGTGCTTAGTGCTGAAGTGTTTTTAGGTATATCTTTTTATTATTTGGGTGTCCATGCGCTTGGAATTGGTTTTTTAACTACTATATTGATTGGTTTTGCAACTCGTATCATACTTGGTCACTCTGGTCAAATTCCAAATACAACAAAATTTGATGTTGGCATCTTTTATTTTATCCAAGTAGTAGTAGTTTTGAGAGTACTATATAGTATAAATGTAGGTTCGTCTTTAGAGTTAGACTTCTTATTTGACATATCTATTAGTGCTTGGATTATACTATTTTTATTGTGGGGTGGTAAATTTTTACCAATATTGATATTTGGAGCTAAAAAATAATCCCTGAACATTCAGGGAAATCTCTCTATTTGTATCTATAAGTGATACGACCCTTATCTAAAGAGTATGGAGTAAGTTCAAGTTTGACTTTATCTCCTGGAAGTATTTTGATGTAGTGCATACGCATTTTTCCAGCTATGTGGCATAAAATTACATGCCCGTTATCTAATTCAACACGAAATGTTGCATTAGGTAAAGCCTCAATAATCTTACCATCTACTTCTATAACATCAGCTTTTGCCATTTTCTAAACCTTTATTAAATTTTCGATAAAATTTCAGCTTTACCGTTGATAATTGCAACAGTGTGCTCATAATGTGAACCGCGTAAACCATCGGCACTAACAACATCCCACTCATTCTCCAAGATAATTTTTTCACTATCTTTTTGACAAATCATAGGTTCTAAACAAAAAACCATTCCATTTTTTATTTTTGGACCAGCTTTAGGACTTTTACCCTCAAGATAATTTGGAATTTCTGGTTCTTCATGTGGTTTTTTTCCAATACCATGACCACAAAAGTCATATAATGGCACAAATCCTCGTGAGCGAATAGAATTTTCCAAGACGAAAGATAATTCTTTAAATCTCATACCTTGCTTGATACTATCAATAGCCTCATACAAAGTATCCTTTGCACATGCTATTAATTTTTCATCATCTTCGCTAATCTTTCCAACACCAACAGTAATTGCCGCGTCACCAAACCAACCATCTAACTCAACACCAATATCATAACCAATAACATCACCATCTTGGAGTTTATAATTAGTTGGAATACCGTGAATAATAACTTGATTTAGTGAGCAACAAACTGCATTAGGAAAGCCATAGAGACCTTTAAAAGATGCTTTAGCACCATAACTTAGAATATATTCTTCTGCCATAGCATCTAAATCATTTAAAGATGTCCCTGCTTTTGTATTTTCTTTTAGCAACTCTAATGCGCCTGCAACAATTTTGTTAGCAGCACGCAATTTTTCAATCTCTTGAGGTTTTCTAAGCGCAATGCTCATTAGTTATAGACCAACAGCACTTAGTGTCTCGTATTTACTACTGTAAATTTGAGCCTCAATTTTTCTCATTGTATCAAGAGCTACTTGAACAACGATTAAAACAGCTGTACCACCAAAAAAGAAAGGTACGCCCATACCTTGTATAATCATAAATGGTAGCGTAGCAACAAGACCTAAATACAGAGCACCCGTTATGGTTAACCTACTTGCTGTTTCGTTTATAAAACCTTCCGTAGCTTTACCGGTGCGAATACCTGGAATAAATCCACCCTGTTTTTTCAAGTTTTCTGCAATATCTTTTGCATTAAATGTAATTGCAGCATAAAAGAATGCAAAGAAAACAACAAATGAAAAAGTTAAAAAGTTAAAAAAGTATGAACTCGGATTTAACAAGTCAGATATAGCCAGTATTGTAGGGTTAGTACTTGAAGATAAAATTGTCATTGGAAACATTAAAAGGGCAGATGCAAAAATAACTGGAATAACACCAGATAAGTTAACTTTAATCGGAATGTAATTCATAACTCTTTTATTTTGATTTTGCATCATAGTTTTTTTAGCATAGGTGATTGGAATACGACGCTCACCAAGCTCAACATAAACTATAATAGCTACAGTCGCAAATATTAATCCAAGAATTACTAACAAAGTGATAAAACTCATTGCACCTGTGTTAATCATTGTAAAACTTTGACCTATTGCTGATGGAATGGCAGAAACAATACCAGCAAATATAATCAAAGATATACCATTTCCAATACCACTTTGAGTGATTTGTTCACCAATCCACATTAGAAGCATAGTTCCAGCAAGCATCGATACTACAGCGAGTAATATAAATGTATTTTGTTCAACCAATACAGCACTATTTCCTGTTGGTCCTGTTAAACTTTGAAGTCCAACACTAACACCAATTGCTTGGATTATAGTAATAAAAATAGTTGCGTAACGGATAATTTGCATATACTTAACCATGCCATCACGCTCTTTTTTCATCTTACCAAGTGGTGCAAAAGTTGCAGCAAGAAGTTCCATAATAATTGAAGCTGTAATATAAGGCATAATACCTAATGAAATGATAGATAATCTCTCAACAGCATTTCCACTGAACATATTAAATAATCCAAGTGCGTTTGATTGATTTTCATCGAAGAAAGAAGCGATAACAGCAGTATCTACACCTGGAACTGGCACATATGCCAGTAGGCGGTAGATAAATAAAAAACCAACAGTAATAAGTATCTTATTTACTAGATTTTTATTCACAATTATTTACCTGTAGTTGTAACATTGTCATCTTTAATTTTTGATGCTAAATCTTTTGCAGATGCACCAACCAATTTAACTTTTAAAACAGATGAAGCAATTTTATGAACACTACGGATAGTCTCCATAGTTATTTCAGCTAACTCAGCTACTACTGTAATTTTTTCAACATTAATAACATAAGGTTTTATATTGCGAGAATGAAACCCTATTTTAGGTAAACGTTTAGCAAGTTGCATCTGCCCACCCTCAAAGTTTCTTTTTCTTTTGTAACCTGAACGAGACTTTTGACCTTTTTGACCACGAGCTGAAGTCTTACCAGTTCCAGAACCTTGTCCACGCCCAACTCTTTTACGATTCTTAGTAGAACCATCAGCAGGAGATAAATTTTCTATTGCCATTTTCTATCCTTTTAAACGTGAAAGTGCTTCAACAGTAGCACGAACAACAGTGTTTGGATTATTTGAACCAATACTTTTAGTAAGTATATCTTGAATACCTGCAAGCTCTAAAACTGGGCGCATTGCTCCACCAGAGATTACACCAGTACCCTCAGATGCTGGCTTAAGTAATACACGACTTGCATTGAATTTATGTTCAATATCATGTGCGATTGTAGTACCTTTAATGCTTACTGTTGATAAGTTTTTAAATGCCTCATCTACAGCTTTTTTAATAGCATCAGGAACCTCTTTAGCTTTTCCTGTACCATAACCGATAGTACCTTTTTTATCGCCAACTACAACAAGTGCAGTAAAACGAAATCTACGACCACCTTTTACAACTTTTGTTACACGACCAATATTTACGATCGCTTCTTCAAAATCTTCTCTATTGATTTCCATACTTAACCCCTAGAACTTAATTTCGTTTGCACGAAGTGCGTCACCAAATGCAGCAATTACGCCGTGATATTGGTAACCATTACGATCAAAAACAATTTCAGAAATGTTAGCAGCTTTTAGCTTAGCAGCAAATGCTTCACCAAGTGCTGTTGCACCTTCTTTATTAGCTTTTTGATTGATATCTTTTGAATTCAAAGCAGTTATAGTTGTAGCAGTAATATCATTTACAGCTTGAACACTTATATAACGGTTTGAACGAAATACAGAAACACGAGGAAGTGTAGCACAACCAGATATTTTTGCACGAATACGGCGTTTACGCTTTAAGCGAGACGCTACTTTGTTTTTTAATACTTTTGCATTCATCTAATTCACCCTCCTCTATTTAGCCGCTGTCTTACCAGCTTTTCTTATAATATGCTCTTCAACATACTTAACACCTTTACCTTTGTAAGGCTCTGGTGGACGAAAACTTCTGATTTCTGCTGCAACTTGACCAACTAATTGTTTGTCATGACTTTTTAATGTAATTACATTTTTTTCAACACTTGCTTCTAAACCTTCTGGTAAATCATAATTAATATCATGAGAAAAACCAAGCTGAAGATTTAAAACCTTACCTTTAACAGCAGCTCTATAACCAACTCCGTTAATCTCTAAAGCTTTAGCATAACCCGTTGTTAAGCCAGTTACAATATTTTGAGCTAATGCACGGTAAGTTCCCCAAAAAGCTCTATGCTCTTTAGCCTCTGACTTTACGCCAAAAGTTAAAATATTACCTTCAACAGAAAAATCAACATTACCTTTAGTGTCTAAATCAACACTGTTTTTAGCAGTTTTAAAAGTAATTACATCACCATTTGTGCTAACTTCAATATTAGCTCCAAAATCTACAGGTTTTTTACCAATTCTTGACATAATTCACCCCTACCAAACTGTACACATAACTTCACCACCAATACCAAGCTCATAAGCTTTGTCATTAGCAAGTACGCCATGTGAAGTAGAAACTATAATAGTTCCATAACCATTTTTGAATCTTTTAATATCTTCTTTACCTTTGTAAACGCGTCTACCAGGCTTAGATACTCTTTTCATCTCATTGATTACACATCTACCGTTATCATCATATTTTAATACAACTTTAATAGTTTTTTTAACACCGTTTTCAACGACATTACAGCTCTCAATATAACCTTTGTCAACTAAAATATTTACCATAGCTTCAACACTCTTAGAGTGAACAAGCGTAGTAGTATTTAATTGTCTCATACCAGCATTTCGGATTCTTGTTAAAGAATCTGATACTAAATCATTTATCATTTAAATTCCTTGTTTGCGAGTAAAATTAGATCCTGAATCAAGTTCAGGATGACAAAACTTTAAGTTCAGGATGACAAAACTTTAAAATCATCATTCCAAACTTTAAAATCATCATTCCAAACTTTAAAACCGTCATTCCAAACTTTAAAATCGTCATTCCAAACTTTAAAATCGTCATTCCAAACTTGATTTGGAATCTAATTAATACTGCTCATTGCTAGAAGTTTCTAATTGGTGGCTTTATGCCTACCAACTAGACTTTCTAACACCTGGGATTAATCCCTCGTTTGCCATTTTTCTAAAACATATACGACAAATTCCAAAATCTCTCATTACTGAGTGTGGACGACCACAAATTTGACATCTTGTATAGTTACGAACTTTGAACTTTGAACCTCTTGCTGCTTTAGCAATCATAGATTTTTTAGCCATTAGTTACTCCCTTTACTAAAAGGCATACCCATTTTCTCTAAAAGAGCAAATCCTGCCTTATCTGAATCAGCTGATGTTACAACTGCAATGTTCATACCATGAATTTGCATAATTGAATCATAAGTAACTTCTGGAAAAATAAGTTGCTCATCAAGACCAAAGTTATAATTACCACGACCATCAAAACCATTTCTAGCAACTCCACGAAAATCTTTTACACGAGGAAGAGCGATAGAAACAAGACGATCAAAGAAGTTATACATGTTTTCACCACGAAGTGTTACACGAATACCAACTGGCATACCCTCACGAACTTTAAAACCCGCAACTGATTTTTTTGCAATTACTGTAGTTGCTTTTTGACCAGCAATTGTAGTAATAGTATCTTCTATATTTTTAATAAGTTTATTATCTTTCATTGCAAAACCAGTACCAACAGAGATAATAACTTTCTCTAATTTAGGTGTTTGATTAGAATTTTTAATCTCTAATTCTGATTGTAACTCAGCTTTTAAAGCTAAATATTTATCTTTTAAGCGTGCCATTTATTATGCCTCCACTTTACGAACATTTGAAATATCTATTGGCATCTCTTTATTAATATGTCCGCCTTTAGTATTATCTTCAGTTGGTTTGATAGCTTTTTTGGCAATCTTGCAACCCTCAACGACAACTTTGTTTTTCTTAGGCATTACTGATAAAACAGTAGCCTTAGTTCCACGGTCATCACCAGCGACAATCTCTACAGTATCGCCTTTTTTGAAATTAAACTTTGCCATTAAACAACCTCCGGTGCAAGAGATGCGATTTTCATGAAACCACAGTAGCGTACTTCACGAGCAACAGGGCCGAAAATACGAGTACCAATTGGCTCTCTCTTGTCATCAAGTATAACTGCTGCATTATCATCAAAACGGATAAGAGAACCGTTTTCACGCTGGACCTCTTTAGCTACTCTAACGATAACAGCTTTTATAACTTTACCTTTTTTAACTTTAGCAGTTGGTGTCGCTTTTTTAACAGATGCAACGATAACGTCACCTACTGTTGCATAACGACGCCTAGAACCGCCAAGTACCTTAATACACATAATCTCTTTAGCGCCTGTATTATCAGCTACATTTAAACGAGTAAAACCTTGAATCATACTACGCTCCTTTTACAACTGTTTTAAGTCTAAAAGATTTAGTCTTAGAAAGTGGACGACATTCAATTGCAATAACTTCATCACCAACTTTTAGCTCATTTTTCTCATCATGGATAAGATATTTTTTGAACTTTTTAATAACTTTGTGGTAGCGAGGATGCATTACACGACGCTCAACAACCATTGTTGCTGTTTTATCGCCTGCAATTTTCACTACATTACCTTGAATTTCACGTTTATGTGTCATCTTTGCTCCTACTTCGCTACACTAATAGCAGTGTTAATTCTTGCAATATCTTTTTTAGCAACATTAAGTTCGCTAGTATTTTGTAATTGCATCATTTGCTTTTTAATTTTTAAAGTAAAAAGCTCAGTTTTTTTCTCTTTTAACATTGCCTCAAGCTCTGCTATAGTTTTATCTGCTAAATCAGAATATTTCATTGTTCATCTCCGCAGTGATTATTTTTGTTTTGAATGGTAATTTGTGTATCGCAAGAGTTAAAGCTTTACGAGCCAACTCATCTTTTACACCAGCCATTTCAAAAATTATACGACCAGGCTTAATGTTCATAACATACTGATCAATTGGTCCCTTACCTTTACCCATACGAGTTTCAAGTGGCTTAGCAGTTAATGGCTTAGCAGGAAATACACGAATCCAAATCTTACCCTGACGATTAATCGCACGAGTAGCTGTAATACGAGCAGCCTCTATTTGACGAGAATTAATACGACCAGCCTCAACAGCTTTAATAGCTATATCACCAAATGCTAGTTTGTACCCACTACGAGCATAACCACGGTTACGCCCTTTCATCATTTTACGGTATTTTGTTCTTTTTGGCATCAACATAATTATTCAGCCTTTTCATTATTTTCGCGTCTTGGAGCACGTTTACGTGGACGCTCTTTTTTCTCTTCATTTACTTCAATTGGAACGCCTTTAGTAAGAACTTCGCCTTTGAATATCCATACTTTAATACCGATAATTCCATATTGAGTATGAGCTTCTGCAAAACCATAATCGATTTTAGCACGAAGTGTATGTAGCGGAACGCGTCCCTCTAAGTACCATTCTGTACGAGCCATCTCAGCACCGCCTAGACGACCACTTACAGATACTTTGATACCTTTAGCACCAGAGCGTTGTGCATTTTGCATAACTTTTTTCATAGCTCTTCTAAATGCAATACGACGCTCAAGTTGAGTAGCAACATTCTCAGCAACTAATTGACTTGAAATATTCGCTTTTTTCTCTTCTTTAATGTTTACAGATATTGATTTACCAACAAGTTTTTGAAGAGTATTTTTAAGTTTTTCAATGTCCGCACCTTTTTTACCAATAATGATACCAGGGCGAGCTGCAACGATAGTTACACGAAGACGCTTAACTGTTCTTTCTATAATGATGTTAGCAACACCAGCATAATAAAGCTCTTTTTTCAAAAATGTACGAATCTTGTAATCTTCACCTAAATTAGCTGCTGCTGTTTTAAAATCAGGGAACCAACGGCTCTCCCAATTACGGTTGATACCAAGACGTAAACCAATAGGATTAACTTTTTGACCCATATTATTTACCCTCTACTTCTACTAAGATATGTGCTGTTGGTTTTCTGATTCCAGACGCCATTCCACGAGCACGTGGACGAAAACGCTTAAGAACAGGACCATTATCAACACGACATGATGTTACTGTACAATCTTCAGCCTCATTACCACTATTTGCTACAGCTGAAGCTATAACCTTAGAGATGATTTTTGCTGCTTTGTTTGGTGTGAATTCTAAAGCTGCCATAGCCTCTTCAGCATTCA
>JAKISX010000004.1 GCA_021648405.1 Sulfurimonas sp.
ATGCCGCATTTATGCCAACTGGCGGGAGTGTTCCATATACATGGACAATTTACGCAAATTCTTTTAGAATAGCAGACGAAATTTTAAAAGTATTTAAACTTTAACGCATTATTCATAGTTCGTTTAAATATATTATGTATACTCTATTTAAAGGTTTTTAAAATGACTAAAAATAATATTATTAGCTCAACTTTATTGGCTTCGGCTTTGACAATCAGTTCATTAGGGACTATAGACCTAAGCGCAAATCAACAAATAAAAAAAGGTAATGTTTCTTCAAATATTGCATCAATACTATACAGTCGAGGACTAGATAAAGAGGTTGCACAAGATATTTCAAAAAATTTTATTGATGATGAAGAGCTATTTGCTTCAAGAGTAAATAATCTTGAAAAAGGATGCGGTATCTTGAGTCGCAATGAGATACTAGATTATCTTAGTAAAGCTGCGCTTTGTAAAAAAAGTGTACAGCTTGATTCATATAGCTATTTAGTTGGTATGGTTTATGATATAAAAGAAAAGCCATTAAGCAGAGAAATTTTAGATCAGCTAAAGAATATAGCAATAATTAATGCCTAAAGAAACTATTGAATCAAAATAAATGATGATTTTAGACACCAAATTGGAGATAATATTTTAAAAGAATTTTCATTAATATTAAAACAAAATATTAGAAAAACAGATATATATGCAAGATGGGGCGGTGAAGAATTTATGGTAGCTTTTGTGAATACATCTATAGATGAAGCGGTAAATATCTCCAATAAGCTTAAAGAGGCTATACAAAAAAATAAAGAGATAAATTTTTATGTATCTACACCAGTAACTATAAGCTGTGGTATAACACAATGTTTAGATAGTGATACAGCTGATAGTATCATAGCAAGAGCGGACAAAGCTATGTATAATGCTAAAAATAGTGGCAAAAATAAAGTTTGTTTGCTTTAAAATTTAGATAAAATGAAACTTATTAATGTACAAAATTCTCACGCCCCAGAATTAGAAATTTATTACACTATGAGGGATAATGCTTTTAATAAATTAAATAGTTTTGTAGCAGATAGCCCAAAGGTTGTGAATATTTTACTAGGTACTGATTTAAAGATAAAAAGTATATTGGCTACAAAAGAGTACTATGATGAATTTCAAGAGCTAATAAAAGTTAAAAATATTTCTAAGCTTTATCTAGCTACGAAAGAGCAGATGCAGTGTATTGTTGGACATAAAATTCATCACAACTGTATGGCTCATGGTATTCGTCCAAAAGAGTTCTCGCTTAATGAATTAGATGACAACATCTTAATGTTAGATACAATAACATCAACTGAAAATATTGGCTCAATCGCGAGGAGTGCAGCAGCTCTTGGTGTGAACTCATACCTAGTTCCATCAAATGCACCACATCCTTTTTCAAGACGAGCTTTGAGAGTATCTATGGGGCATGTGAGTAAATTAAAAATAAGTATTTATGAAGATATTTACCAAACAATAAGCAAGTTAAAACTTCGCGGATATAAAATATTTGCTGCAGAGATAACAGATGATTCGTCACAGCTTAAAGATGTTAATATATCAACTAAGTGGGTACTACTTATGGGACATGAGGGCAAAGGCTTATCTAAAGAAATTTTAGATATTTGTGATGAAGTGGTAACTATTGAGATGGCACAAGATGTCAGAAGCCTCAATGTAGCAGTAGCTTCTTCTATCATGATGTATCAATTTAAAATAGGCAACTAACCGCCCTGTTGTGTTCTAAAAATCAATACAATTTACATTACTTAAAGTAAAGTCTATAAAAGACTCTACTTTAAAAATAACTATTTAGATCCACACTTACCAGCACTACATTTCATAGCACTATCAGATTTTTCGCCTTTGTTGCTACATTTTTCATCTTTACACTCAACTCCTTTTTCACAACACTTTTTTTCACAACACTTCTTTTCACAATCTTTATCACATACTTTTTCAGACGTTGCAGAAGCAGATACCGCAGAAAGAGATGTTGTTCCTAAACTCAAAAATAATGCAGCTCCAAGAAGAAGTGCAGACAATTTTAATTTACTCATATTTAATCCTTTATATTAAATTAGACGTAAGCATATCAAAACAATGTGTAGTGTTTGTGTAGTGTTTGTGTAGTTATGATAGTATTTATACCAAAGGGGTTATGGTGAAAATACTACTCATGGAAGATGATGCTGTTTTATCCAGTATATTGTTAGATTATTTACGCGAATCGTGGCAAGTTGACTATGCTTATAATACACAAGAGGTTTATGTTAAACTTGAAAATATAAGATATGACTTATTTATTTTTGACATAAATGTAGTTGGTCAGAGCGGATTAGAACTCCTAAAAGAGTTAAGAGAGTTTAACAACACTACTCCAACCATTATTATTACAGCTTATACAGATACAGACTATCTAAAACAGGCCTTTGAATTTGGAGCTTGCGATTATGTAAAAAAACCTTTTGATTTAGAAGAATTAAATGCTCGCATCTTAAACACAAAAACTATCTTTAATATTCAAAACGATACACAAATAGAAATTAGCCATAATATATATTTTAATATTTCAAAAAAACAAATAATTAATAATGATGAAATTTTTACAATTAGCGCAAAAGATAGTAAAATTTTAGAATATTTTCTCAAAAATCAAAAGCGTGTTATAACTGCTGAAGAATTAACCCAAAATATTTGGGATTTTGACAATATGCCAAGTGACGCAACTGTTCGCTCACATATTAGAACTCTAAGAGAGCTGATTGGTAAAAATAAAATTAATACAATAAGAGGAAGCGGTTATACCTATGAATGAAGTTACTTCTAAATCTTTTTGGCTCTTTTTAACTCTTTATTTAGGAAGCTCGTTTATATTTTTATTTAGCTCTAGCTATTGGTTTTATACTGCTCAAACCTCTTCACAAAAAAGCTCTGATTATTATAAATTAAAAAATATCAGCGATCAAATTAGTACAGAGGTCATAAAAGCTCATATGATGGAGCACCCATTTAAGCTTAAGTCATACGATAACACTAAAGTAGGTCTATATGATGAAAATAGACAACTAAAATATGGTACAAAAACTCAAGAAATTGATTTTGATAAAGATTATTATATGAAAGATGACATATTTACCATTATTTCTCAAGGGACAGCTGATCATCTTGAAATCTCCTATGTAGTCGTTCAAAGCACAGAATGTGCATCTTCACTTAAAAAAATTAGAGAAAAAATAATTTTGTCAGCTACTGTAATTGCTATGTTTATTATAGTGATTTCTGTTGCTCTTGCTAAAATGTTCTTAAGACCAATAAAAAATAAAATTCGAGAGGTGGAAGAGTTTGTAAAAGATACTACCCATGAATTAAATACTCCAATTACTGCTTTAATGATGAGCACTTCAAGAGCAAAAAATAAAAAATCTTATGATGAAAAAATAATACAAAATATATCAATAAGTACAAAACAGCTGTATGAGATATATTCATCTTTGAGTTATCTAAGTTTTGAATCTAAAGAAGAAGATGAAGATATTATGTTTGATAATGTAGTGCAGGGATCTATAAAATATTTTGATGAACTATTAGAGAGAAAAAATATCTCCTTATTGTTTAATAAAAATCAATGCAAGCTACATATAGCGCCAACAAAAGCCAAGATGCTTATAAATAATTTACTTAGCAATTCAATAAAATATTCTCACCCAAACAGTAGCATATCTATAGATATATCACAAGAAAAATTTATTATAAAAGATGAGGGTATAGGGATAAAAAAAGAAAAATTAAATACTATTTTTAAAAGATTTTCACGCGCAAACTCTTATGCAGGTGGATTTGGTGTTGGATTAAATATAGTAGATTCAATTGTAAAAAAATATGGTTTTAAAATAGAGATAGACTCGCAGGTTGATGCTGGGACAAGTATTACTATTTATTTTAATTAAATACTTATAGTCTAGAATTAAGACCTTTTGTTATTGCATCGTTTATTTCTGATTTATACTCAGGGTTTAAATTAACTAACTCTTTATCAAACTTTAATATAATTTCTTTAGTAGCGTTTGGATGCCTACATAATGTTACAAGAACCTCCATATATCCATCAAATTGTGGATTTACTCTAATTCCTAATTTCTTTGCAATTTTACCGTGGTGTTTAATAATTAAATCAAGAGCTTCTTCTAGTTGTTTGTTTGATGAGATTCTATTTCTGATTATATATCTTAATGAGTCTAAATCTATTTTTATTTTAGGTTTATTTGTCTCTTTTGTAACTGATGCTTTTTTAGCATTTTTTATCTTTTTTGGTAACAATAATAAAAAAACAAGTAGTCCAAGAATTACTATCAATCCTGCTATTGCTTTTAAAAGTAAGGACAGTTCCATCTATATAAATTCCTTATTTAGTCTTATTCACTTACTTCAACGCTTTGAGTATTATTGTTTTTTGTATCTGTATCAGTTGTCATTAAAGAGATTAATGTTATTCCTAACATTACTACTAGTGTAAAAATTGTCATTTTTAAATTGCTACTCATTTTATTTGCCTTTTTTGGTGGACAGCTAGGGATTCGAACCCTAGATAGGTTGCCCTATACCCGCGTTCCAGGCGAGCGCCTTCGACCACTCGGCCAGCTGTCCTATTTTGTGAATTCTACTATAATATAACTAACAAAATATTTAAAGCTTGTCATAAAAGAGTTGCTAAGATGTTTTTTAGTATAATTTATGAAATTGTACTCTTAATTATTATAAAATTTTGCAAAGGTATATATTTGTTAAACTTCAAATCCTTTCTTAAACTACTACAAGAATCATTTAGAGATTTACTGCCTATTATTTTAGTAATCCTATTTTTTCAACTAGCTATCATTCAAACAATACCTGAAAACTGGGTGGCTACTACTATAGGACTAGCAATAGTTGGTGTTGGTCTTGCTGTATTTCTTCTTGGGCTTGAGGTTGGAATTTTTCCAGTTGGAGAAGGGCTAGCAAGTGATTTTGCAAAAAAAGGTTCAACTATATGGATACTAATTTTTGCCTTCATGATAGGTTTTGGAACTACTGTTGCCGAACCTGCTCTTTTAGTTATTGCCGATAAAGCAGCTGGAATAAGTTCTGGTAGGATTGATGCATTTGTTCTTAGAATGGTAGTTGCATTTTCTGTTGGACTTGCAATTGTTATTGGTGTATGGAGAATTATAAAAGGTCACCCTATTCACTATTACATTATTGCTGGTTATATTTTAGTTGTCGCTGCTACTTTTTTCTCGCCAAAAGAGATAGTTGGTCTTGCTTTTGACCTCGGTGGCGTTACAACTTCAACTGTAACAGTTCCATTAGTAGCTGCTCTTGGAATTGGTTTAGCTTCAGCAATCAAAGGACGCAACCCTGTTTTAGATGGCTTTGGATTAATTGCTTTTGCTTCATTAACACCTATGATATTTGTACAGTTTTATGGTATTTATGTATATCAGTTTATAGAAGTTTCTGATATTGTTATTCCTATTGTGCAACATACAGCTGAAACAGCTGCTACTTTTGATTTTAGCTTTATAGCTCTCTTAAAAGGTTTATTGAGTGTCTCTTTGGATGTTGCCCCTATATTAGCAATTATCTTATTTTTTCAGTATGCTATATTAAAAGAATCTGTTGATAATTTAAAAGAGGTTATTATTGGATTTATCCTTGTTATTATTGGACTTGGTGCTTTTATTATTGGTTTAGAGATGGGTCTATTCTCGCTTGGTGAGACAATGGCATATCAATTAACTAAAAACACAAATAATTTTATAATTTATGCATTTTCTTTTGCGATAGGCTTTTCTACAACTATGGCTGAACCAGCCTTAACTGCAATTGCAAAAAAAGCAAAAGAGATTAGTGATGGTAAAATAAATGATTTTATTCTTCGTTTGTTTGTTGCTACAGGCGTTGCCATAGGTATATCTTTGGGTACATTTCGTATTATAAATGGTGGCGATATTGTTTATTTTATCATGGCTGGTTATCTATTTGTTATAGCACTTACATTTATATCTCCTAAATATATCATACCTATCGCTTATGATAGTGGCGGCGTCACAACTTCAACTGTAACAGTTCCACTTGTTGCGGCACTTGGACTTGGGTTAGCTACAAATATACCAGGGCGTGATCCATTAATAGATGGCTTTGGACTTATCGCTTTTGCCTCGTTATTTCCTATTTTAACAGTTATGGCATATGGCGTTATAACTGAGAGAATGGGCGTGATGGGCGAGCATGAAAAAGAAGAGATTAAACTCTTTGAACTCCAACATGCTATTGAAGATGCGCAAAACATGGAACTTGCAACAATTAGAGTTGATGGGACAGATAAAAGGCATTCATATAAAATGGAATTTTCAGCTGTTCATATTCTTGTCCCTATAAAACTTCAAGATAAAGCTATATCACTTGCAAAAGAAGCTGGAGCTACCGGTGTTACTATTATGCATGCTAATGGTTTTGGGCTTTTTCAAATGGATAATTTTTATAATCATCTACAAAACAATTCTACCCATTCAAACCTAATGTTTATTGTACCAAGCAAAAAAGTTGATAAAATTGTTAGTAAAGTTATGATGGGACTTGATATTGTTGGAAAAGGGGATGGTCTTTCATTTTCATATCCAGTAACCCACTTAAAAGGATTAAGATTAAAAAGTGAAGATTTGTAGTTTAAATGTTAGTTCAATTCAGATACAATGCGCAGCATGAAAAAAAATAAAGAATTAAATTTCATTTCCTTATTTGCAGGACTTAGCAAAGATGAAATAGAAAAAATTGTAAATATCTCAACCATTAAAAAGATAAACAAATACTCTATACTTTTTTATCAGGGTGACGATAGTAACTACTTACACATAGTATTAAGAGGGAAAATAGAGGTTTATAAAGTAAATGCCAAGGGTAAAAATATTCCATTAAATCTCTTTAAGCCTTATGAATCTATAGCTGAACTCTCTAACTATAAAGGTATTGCTTTTCCTGCAACTGCACATGCTTTAGAAGATAGTGAAATTTTATCAATTGATTTTAAAAAATTTAAAGAGGAGTTTTTTTCTCATCCTGTCATTGTAAGTAATATTTTAGAATCTATGTCCAACAAAATCATAAACCTTGAGAAGTTTATCTCTTCTAACATTACCATGAATGCAACAAAAAGAGTTATCTATCATCTTCTTGAAAATAAAATTGACCTTAATGCTCAAAAACATTCAGAAATTGCTGACCAGCTTAACATCTCTCCTGTTACACTGTCTCGCATCCTAAAAAAATTAAAAGAAAATAAAGCTATCAGCTTGGAGAATAATATCTACAAAATTACTCAAAAATTACTCAAAATGAATTCTATTAACCAATGTTAATGACCTATTACTCTAAAAAAACTACTATTGCCTAAATTTAAAAATTAAAAGGAAATAATTTGAGTATGTTTTGTTATCAATGTGAGATGAGCACCCCTAATGGCTGTGGAAGCAATGGGGCTGTAGTTGGAGTTTGTGGGAAAGATGAAAATCTATCTAGGCTACAAGATTTAATGGTCTTTGGACTCAAAGGGCTTAGTGCTTACCGTGAACACCTAAATGAATTAGCGCCTGAGCAAACCAAAAATGTAGATGATGTAATGAGTGAAACGCTCTACTTTACACTAACAAATGTAAACTTTAACTTTGATGATCATATCAAACAACTTATGAAAATAGGAAGTGCTGGTATAGAAGTAATGGACAAGCTTTCAAATGCGCATACAGGAAGTTTTGGTATCCCAACTCCCGTTGTTGTGCCTCAAAATATGGTTGAGGGAAAAGCAATTTTAGTAAGTGGGCATAATTTAGATATGTTTGAAAAGCTTCTAAAAGCAACAGAGGGTAAAGGCATTAATGTCTATACTCACTCGGAGATGTTACCAGCTCACGGATACCCAGAGCTTAGAAAATACAAACATCTCAAAGGTAATATTGGTAAAGCATGGTTTGACCAAGTCCAGCTTATGAAGAAGTTTAAGGGTACTTTTGTTGTTAATACAAACTGTATCATCCCTCCAAAGAAAAATGCTGATTATTTGGATAGAGTATTTACTTGTAAAATAGTAGGAATTGAAGGGGCGAGACACATAGACAATGATGATTTTACACAATTAATAGAAAAAACACTAGCCTGTGAAGATACAAATATGAATGAGAACTTAACACTCACAACAGGTCACCACTACAAAACCATCTTGACTCTTGCGCCTCAAATTTTAGATGCAATCAAAACTAAAAAAATCAGACAATTTTTTGTAATAGCTGGTTGTGATGCCCCTGGAAAAGAAGGAAACTACTACAGAGAAATGGCAGAAATGTTGCCGAGTGATTGTGTTATTATTACATCAAGTTGTGGTAAGTTTAGATTTAACGATATAGACTTTGGAGTAATTGAGGGGACAGAGATTCCAAGATATTTAGATCTTGGACAGTGTAATGACAGTAATGGAGCAGTAGAGATAGCAAAAGCAATAAGCGAAGCTCTCGATACACCAATTAATGATCTTCCAATCTCTATTGTGCTTTCATGGATGGAACAAAAAGCAGTTATTATACTACTTGCTCTCTTTAGTTTAGGCATACAAAATATCTACCTAGGTCCAAAGCCACCACAGTTTGTAAATGAAGATATTTTTAATTTTTTAGCAGAAACTTTTAACTTGCATCTTACTGGTAATGCAAAAAAGGATCTCCAAAACTTGCTTTTGACTGAGAGTTAAGAGCTTATGATTATAGTGAGTACTCACTATAATCATACTTCTTTAGATCTATATAATATTTTTTATTTAACTTTATGATTCTATCATCGCCTTTATATCTTTTATCAAATTTTGTTTTTATTTTATCTCTTTTCTTTTTAGAAAAATTTCTTGATTTTAAATACTTATTTAATGAAGTGAGGGTAGTATCTAAGCTTGGCTTTACATCTTCTATCTCTACATCAAGGTGTTCATTTGGTGTTTGAAGCATAAACTTAGCTGATATTGTATTTAAAATATTTTTTAACTGCTCATCTTTATCTTTATAAATTTTTTCTATCTTTTGTCTCTCTTGTATCAACATTTGCTCTTTTTGATCACGCAAAGACCTAGTTTCACCTTCGAGTTTTTCAATTTTTTCTTGAAGTTTTTCATTTTGAGTTTCTAAATATTTATAATACTTTTCATCAGTTTGTAGATTGGTTTTTTTAGCTGTCTTATCGTATTGTTTGCTTTTATCTATAATTACATTTTTTTCACTGCCAACTATTACACTTTTTAGCGAACCTCTTCTAATACGGTTATGTATAGCTTCTTTTGATACTCCAAAAAACTCTGCTGCGTCTGCAATATTCATCTTTGGCATCTGAAATCTCCCCTATCTCATATTTTCAAAAACTAAAGGAGCTTCCCACTCCCCACTCTTAATCTCTTTCATCACTTTTTGTAAATCATCAAGATTTTTACCTTTAACTCTTATGCTATCACCCTCTATTTGAGCTGTTACTTTTAGCTTCATTTTTTTTATATCTGCTGTTATTTTTTTTGCCTCTTTAGATTCTATGTAATCTACAACTTTGTATGTAGCTTTTCTTGTTCCACCTGAGGCATCTTCAACCCTTAATTCATCAAGAACTTTTGAACTAAGACCCTGTTTTAAAAACTTACTTATAACAACATCTTTAAGAGCATCTAGTTTGTTATCGCTTGAAGCAACGACAACTAGCACTTTTTCTTTTTCTTTAAAAGTAACCTCGTAAGTAGTGCCTTTAAAGTCATAACGGTTGGCAACCTCACGATCAACCAAATTTATAGCATTTTTAAAATTTTGTAAATCGATTTTTGCCGTAATATCAAATGAGTGTTCTTTTGCCACCTATAACCCTTTTATAACAAATATAAAATTATTATAACACAATTAAATGTTAGTTTGACTAAAACTGTGGGGCACCAAAATCTAAGCCTCCGCCAATAGAAAAGTTTGGATCACTGTATCCAAATTGTATGCTCTTCATCCTAAGTTTTTCTATATCTGCTTTGCTAGATATACCTTGTGGACAAACCAATGTGCATTCATTACATAGTGTACAATCCCAAATCCCATTTAATTGAATTACATCTATCTTCTCTTTTGGCTTAGCTTCTCGTTTATCACTAACATATTTAAAAACTCTCGTTAGTGAGAATGGACCTTTAAACTCCTCATTTACAGCATAAACTGGGCATGAACTATAACATGAACTACACAAGATACAGTCACTCTGCAGAGCATTTCTTTTTTCATCATCTTGTGAAAGCTCTGGAGTATTGGCTTGTGGATTTAGCCAAGTTATTGATTTTTTATTAAATCCTAGTGCTTTATCCATATTTACAACTAAATCACGAATAATTGGCATATTATTAAGTGGTTCAATAATATCACCATCTTGAACTTTATATCCACATGCTAAAACCTCTTTAGAATTAACACGCATCGCACAACTACCACACACAGAACTTTTACAACCACTAGAGTATGTTAGTGAATTATCTTGTGTAGTTTTAATCTCATTTAAAACCTCAAGCAAAGTAGGGTTTTTTAAATTAACTTCATACTCTGTAAGCCTCTGTCTTTGTATTTTTATCTTCACGATACTACTCCATTTTTATCTTTAATAGTATGCATTTTAAATTTTTCATCCTCTTGAGGGAAATCTGAACGAAAATGAGCACCCCTACTTTCTTCTCTAACAATAGCTCCACTTAAAATCAATTCAGATAGCTCTAACATATTTTTAAACTCCAAAAATTCTATTAAATTTGTATTATATATTTTGGATCTATCGTTAACACCCATCAAAGGTATATCTGATATAAATTTTTGTACTTTTTTCAATGCTGATTCTAAAGAGTTTTTATCTCTAATGATTCCAACATTTTTGTAGAATAGGTCTCCAAGTTCAGCTTTTATTTTATAAAAATCAATCTCGATATTAGATTCTGAATCGAGTTCAGAATGACAATTTTGGATTATTTTATCCTGAACCTCACCTTCGTCATCCTGAACCTTACCTTCGTCATCCTGAATTTCATGTTCGTCATCCTGAATTTCATGTTCGTCATCCTGAACTTGATTCAGGATCTCTTTAGCATACTCAGCTGCATTCTCTCCAGCTTGCGCTCCAAATACCACTAACTCTAAAAGTGAATTTCCTCCAAGACGGTTTGCACCGTGCACTCTATGGTTTGCACATTCACCAACTGCAAAAAGCCCTTTTATTATAGTTTGAGAATCTTCATCTACCTCAATTCCACCCATAGTATAATGTGCTACTGGCTTGATAGGGATTAACTCATTTACTGGGTCAATTCCCTCATAAAGTAGTGCCAATTTTCTCTCTTGAGGCAACTCTTTGTCTATAAATTCTTCTCCCAAATGACGAATATCTAAAAAAATATCTTCGCCTTTTTTAATTTGAGCATCAATAGCACGCGCTACTTTATCACGAGGCAATAACTCATCTACAAAACGCTCATTTTTTGAATTTAAAAGATATCCTCCAGCACCACGGGCTGATTCAGATATTAAAATAGAGGAGCTTTTAAGGGCTGTTGGATGAAACTGAACAAACTCCATATCACTAAGCCTAGCTCCAGCTCTAATTGCAGCAGCTTGTCCATCACCAGTTGTTCCAACAGCATTTGTTGAGTGTTTGTCATATACCCTTGCATATCCACCAGTAGCTAAAATAACAACTCTACTTTCATAAACCTCAACCTCTCCCGTTCGTTTATTTAAAACACTAACTCCACAAACAGATTTTTTATCTTGAGAATTTATTAAATCTAGTAAATATCTATCACTTAAAATCTCAATCTCAGATGCTAAAACTCTATCATAAAGAGTATGTAGTATTTTTAATCCTGTATAATCTTGAGCATAACAAGCACGAGGAGCAGATGCACCACCCAGGGTTCTTTGAGCTATTTTATTCTCTTTTGTTCTACTAAATTGTACACCAATACTATTTAGCCATTCAACCGCTTGTGGCGCACTTGAACATAGATAATTAATAGCATCTTCGCTTGCAATCCCTTGAGCAGATTTTAAAGTATTTTCTATATGCGATTGGACGCTATCTTCTCCTGCATTACCAAGAGCTGCATTAATTCCACCCTGCGCCATAGATGTTTGACTTCTTGTTGGATAATCTTTTGTAATTATTGTAACTTTCATACCTTTTTCATGCGCATTTAAAGCAGCTACCAAGCCAGCACCACCAGCGCCTATAACTAAAATATCTCTTTTCATTACATTCCTGATATATATAATTTATTGAATAATAATTATATCACAAAAGATAAAAAGTAATACCTTAAAAATCTTGCGCTTGCAGCTATAAAGATAAATATAAAAAAATTGATTCTAAGCAAGCCAGCAACAAGTGTTATTGGGTCACCAATAATTGGCAACCATGATAAAAATAAGGTATATATGCCATATTTATGTCCGTATACTAAAGATTTTCTTCCTATTTTTGATGATTTTAATTTGTTTTTTGTTTTTTTATAAAGCCAAAATCCTAAAAAATAATTTAGAATTATTGCTAAAATATTTCCACTTGAAGCGAAAATAAGTGCACTACTTACTGGCATATCATTTGAAATTGCTGCAATAAATGCAACTTCTGATGAAAAAGGAAAGATTGTTGCAGCAAGAAATGCCCATGCAAAAAGCGTTAATTCAGAGATTTAATATTCTTAATCGTTAAGGCGATTAATTTATCTCTAGCCTCAACAGATGTCCATGCAATATGTGGAGTTATATAAAGATTTTCTTTATTTTTTACAGATAAAAAAGGATGATTTTCTACCATTGGCTCTTTGGTTAAAACATCTAAGCCAAAATAAATATTTTTCTCATCAATTATTTTTACAATTGCATCTTCATTGATGATACCGCCACGACCAAGATTTAAAATAATAGCTCCATCTTTACAAGTTAACAGTTGTTCATAATCTAAAAGATTATTGGTTTTATCATTTAAAGGTGCATGAATTGTGATAATATCACATTCACGAAGCATCTCATCAAGATTTTGTCTTTTAAAATCTTGGGTACGATTTACTCCACTAGTTGAATAATAAAAAACTTCAGCACCAAAAGCACAAGCAATATTTGCAACGCCCCTGCCAATACTTCCAAGCCCAATTATCCCCCATTTTTTACCTTTTATTTCAAAAAATGGTTTACTTACATCTGTAAAAATTGGACTGCGTGAATATGTTCCATCTTTTACAACTTCATCATAATAACGAGAATGCCCCATCAAATAAAACAGCATTGAAAAAGTGTGTTGAATTACAGAATCAGTTGAATATCCAGCTACATTTTTAACTTCTATATTTAACTCATTTGCTGCTTGTAAATCAACATTATTCATACCAGTAGCAGCTACACAAATCAGCTTTAAATTTAAAGCGTTTTGCATATGCTCTTTTGTTATAACAACTTTGTTAGTAACTATAACATCTGTGTTTGTTATGCGTGATAATGTTTGTTCATTTGATGTAGTTTGAAAAACTTCAACTTTACCTAAAGTGTTAAATCCGCTTAAATCCGTATTACCAAATGTTAGTGCGTCTAAAAGAACTATTTTCATTTTATGCATCCTTAATTTTTTTAATCAACTCACGAGATTCGAGCAGAGCTTTTTCAACTTTACCAAAAACAAGAACAACCGCTAATCTTCTGCCTTTGTGGGCCTCTGGTTTTGAAAATATTCTCACTAAAGAGTTGTCTGTAAATATACTATCATCTATATCTAAAACTGGACTATAGTTGTGAACCTCTGATTTAAATGCAGCCGAAACTCCCTCTCCATAAAAAGTAAAACCTAGAGGAAGACCAAGCACTGCACGAAGATGCAAAGCAAATTCACTCTGGGATTGAGTGATTAAAGTTACCATTCCTGTATCATGTGGGCGGGGACTTACTTCACTAAAATAAACCTCATCACCTTTTATAAAAAATTCAACTCCAAAAATACCACGACCACCAAGACCATCAGTGATGATTTTAGCCATCTCTTGTGAACGCTTTTTTGCTTTTTTGCTCATCTGCATTGGTTGCCACGAAAATAGATAATCTCCATCTAATTGCTCATGTCCTATTGGCTCACAAAAAATTGTCTCTTTACCATTCCTTGCAGTAAGCATAGTAATCTCATAATCAAAATCAACAAATGCCTCAACAATTAATTCGCTAGCATCACCGCGAGCCTCTTTTGCAATCTTCCAAGATTTACCTACATCCACTTCACACTTTAATACACTTTGCCCGTGACCAGAGGAGCTCATAACAGGCTTAATAACACAAGGGTAACCCATACGCTTTGAAGCATCTCTAAGCTCATCTTGTGTTTTAACAAATTCATAGGCGCCAGTTTTTAGTTTTAATTCCTCTGCTACAAATGTACGAATATTTTTTCGGTTCATTGTTTTGTTAACAGCTTCAGCATTAGGAATTATATTTAAACCTTCTTTCTCCGCTTCAAATAAAGCTTCTATGGAGATAGCTTCTATTTCAGGTAAGATAAAATCTGGTTTTTCTCTACGCATAACCTCTAAAAGTGCATTTTTATTTTGCATATCTACAACATAAGAACGATGTGCCATATGGTGAGCTGGCGCATTAGAATATTTATCAACAGCTATAGTCTCAAGACCAAGTCTTTGAGCTTCTATCATAAGTTCTTTTCCAAGCTCACCAGAACCAAGTATCATTATTTTTTTTGAGTTTGATTTAAGAGGGGCAGAAAATTGCATATAATTCCTTTTAGGAATTATATCAAAATAGAGCTAAACTATCGTTTTAGCCCTATAAGAGTCTCAAGAAGTTGATCTGAAGTTGTAATGGTTTTACCATTTGCTTGATAACCACGCTGAATAACTATCAGCTGAGTAAGTGCGCGTGAAAGATCAACATTTGATGCTTCAAGTGCTGCTGCTTGAATAAAACCACGCCCAGCAGTTGCGGCTGTTCCAATAATTGAATCACCTGAATTAGCAGTTTGAACAAAAATATTACCACCCTCAGTTCCTAAACCCTCATTATTTATGAATTTAGCCATACCAATTTGAGCAAGACCAAATGAGCGACCATTACTAAACGAACCAACTAATGTACCACTTTGATCAATTCTAATACCAACTAAATCTCCGCCTGTAAAACCATCTTGAGAGATACCTGATGTAGAAGATGGACTATCAAAACTTGTCATTCCATCAAATGAATTTGCGGTTCCAAAACTAAGACTTACTTGTTGATCTGGTGCTGAACCATTATTTCCAGTAAAAGAGATATTTGGTGGGTTGTAAGTTGCTAATGAACCATCATTATTAAATCTTATAGAGCCTGTTTTTTCATTCGTAGGAGCTACCGTATCAATAGTTGCGGGTTGAGGCACTGATACAATCATATTCCAAGTAGAACCTGTTGCAGCGTCAACCGCTACTTTTCTAAACTCCATTCTAATAGTATGCTTAGAACCTAGTGAATCAAATATATCAATTGAACTTGAATGTGTAGCTGCATTAAAACTTTGTGAAAATGCTGTACCACCACTTGCAACTGGAAGAACAGAGTTAAGTGCTGACATATTTCTTATAAAACGAGGATTTTCTGTTACACCAGGTTCAACTATAGATGTTATTTGTAAATTAACATCATAATCATCAACTGAACCACCAGGGTTTCTTATCTCAAATTTTCCTTGTTCATTTACTGCAACGGATATGTTTGCAAGGACACCAGCACCACCATCATTATCTTGAGCTTGAACCTCCATCGCATTTCTTAAATCTGCTATAGTTGTAAAAGTTTTATCCGCGCCAGCTATAGCTGAAGCACCAGTTGGATCATATCTATATCTATATGCTGTTTCTTCTGCACCAATTGTTGAAGTTGTAGTAAGACCACTATTTGCATTTCCAAGAGCTGTTAAGCGAATGTTATGAGATGCCGATGCACTTGCGTTTGAGTTTAATAGTGTAATCCTAGAGTTTACAGCGTCATATGTTGCTGTAATTCCAGTTGTTGCTGTTTGAGCATTTATCGCCGATACATATCTAGCACCATTTTGTGCAGCGGTATTACCAGCTAATGCACCAGAGGTTGTAATTTGTTGTGTAGTACCATCATCTAGTGTAAAAGTAATATCAAGATCAGCAGCACCCGCAGCTATTGAGTTATTTGCTGCATCTGTCTTAGATGAAGATTGAAAAGCTATCCAAACACCTTGAGAGCTTTGAAGTGAAAATGCTTCTCCAATCTCGTTAAACATAACCCCTAAATCTCCAGATGCAATTGCGTTACCATTTGAATCTAACGCTGGTGGTGCTGGAAGCGCTGGTGGTGGTCCAGAAGGCACCTGATAAGCTGAAGAGTAGTTAGTAACAAGTGGCCCAGAATTCAGGTTAGATTTTAAAACTACCTCTCCAGAAGCTTGAGCTGGAGTTGTAAGCCCTGGTGGAATATTAATATTGGTAATCGGAGCTGTTGAATCAACTTTTCCAGTTGCGGAATCTCTTAACCAACCTTGAACAATAAAACCATTATTATCAACAAAATTTCCACCTGCATCAAACTTAAAGTCACCTGCACGAGTATATTTGTAAGTATTTCCGCCATCTGGAGAAACAATATAAAAACCATCCCCTTGAATAGCAACATCTGTATTTTTATCAGAATTTTGAACAGAGCCTTGAGAAAAAATACGAGTCATTGAACTTACAGTGGAACCAAGTCCAACCTGAACAGGATTTTTACCACCAAGTGCACCTTGGGGAGCTGTAGCTATTGCCTTCGTTTGAGCTAAAAGATCAGAAAAGTTAGCACGAGAGTATTTAAAACCTATAGTATTGACATTTGCAATATTGTTTGCTTCTACATCCATTGCAATTTGATGTGACTGCAATCCAGATACACCAGAGAAAAGTGATTTTAACATTTTAAGTCCTTTGTAATCTACTTAATAAAAGTAAATTATACTTAGTATAGATATAGAGCATTAAGCGTGCCAACTTTATGCATCCATATTAAGAGCTTTTTGCATCATCTCATCAGCTGTTGTTATTGATTTTGAGTTTGAATCAAAAGATCTTTGAAGAATTATCAACTCCGTTAAAGCAGTCTCCATGGTTACATTTGAAGTTTCAAGTCTATATGTCATAACATTTGCCCCTATAGTATTTTCACCATTTTCATCTTTAAATATAATAGCTTCTCCACTGTTTGAACTCTCTCTGAATCTAGCACCTGATGCACGCTCAAGTCCATCATCATTACGAAAATGAAAAACTGCAACTTGTCCAACAACACTTTGAAAACCATTTGAAAAAGTTGCTATAACTTCAGCATTTTTATTTATATCATAACCAATTAAATCACCACCAATAGTTCCATCAGATGATGATGATGATGATGATGGTGCAATATTTGATATTACAGTAACGCCATCATATCCACTACCTAAATTAATCGCAACCTCAGATCCATTATTATTAATTGTAGTTAAAGTATTTGAGAGCAATTCGCCAGATGAACCAAAAAAAGCTTTGCCATTTTTAGTATCATATGTTATAGTCCCATCAAGGCTCTGAGTAGTTGCTACCACATCCCACTGATTACCTGGTGCTACTTGGGGGACTGACTTTGTAAATGTAAGTTTTAATTGATTTTTATTACTTTGTGAATCTACTACAGCAGCACTTATTGTTCTTATTTCATCATCAGTACCTAAATTTCCTATAAATTTTGCATTAGTAGATGCGATAGGTGGATATGTTAGTGTATTTGGAAAACTTAATTTTGTTTGTTCTCCAACATTTTTGAGAGCTACTTCATCTAAAATTGATGTTAATGTATTTGTTTCAAAATTTATATTATTGCCCATGCTTCCTAATGCATATAAACCATCGGGAGTTACTAAATCTGAATTTTGATCAAATGTAAACTCACCCGCACGAGTGTAAAGATTCTCATCTTTATTTATAACTCCAAACCAACCATCTCCCTCTATTGCCATATCAGTACTGCGATCTGAAAGTGCAAATGAACCTTGAGAAAGATCTATAGATGTTGATTGCAACCTTACTCCAACACCAACTGAACTTGGATTTACAGAGCTTGACATAGTGTTTTGCATATTTTCAAAAAGAGAAGAAAATTCTGCATTATATCCGCGAAAACCTGTAGTAGATATATTAGCAATATTGTCCGCTACTACATCTATTGCAGATTGACCCGTTTTTAGTCCTGATATCCCTGTATAAAATGCTTGAGTCATCATGATGAATCCTTTAATATATCTCTTTAATATCTTTTATATTAACATATGTTGAACCAACTTTAACTAGAGTTTGGGCACCATCAAATCTAACTGATTCAATTGGATATGCACCCATTCTTGTAGTTTGAGTAGCCCCACTTTCATCATTATAGCTAGCAGTAACATAGTAAACCGCGCTCCCTGCTGAATCACCATTACTAAGTGTTCCATCCCAATCAAACTGATATACACCTGAAGGATTTGGCTCAATTTCCATCGTACTTACAATATTGCCCTCACTATCTAAAATTTCTATATTTCCAGTTGCAATACTCTGTGGAAAGTAAACTTCAAATGTTGAAATACTACCTTCATCGTGTCCAATGGCATTACTTCCTAAATCAGCTGTTTTACCAATTGCAGCTATTGTAGAAAATTGTTGCGAACTACCCAATGAAGCAGCTAATCCTTCAAGAGCTTTATTAGTATTTTCAGCAGCCTCTAAAGAAGCTAATTGAGATGTTTGTGTTAAAATCTCACCACTGTCCATTGGCTCTGTAGGATCTTGATGCTGGAGTTGAACAAGCAACAATTTCATAAAGTCATCTTTGCCAAGAGCTGTTTTATCTTTTACTTGTGTTGTTTCTGTATACTTTCCATGTGTTGCTAAGTTTTCACCTACTGAATTAATCGCCATAATATACCCCTTAATCTATTTTGCTAAAGCTGCTAAAATCTCTAAAAAAGATTTTTATGCATAATTAGGAATGATAATCTCTAATGAACTTAAAATTTCTTCATTTTGCTCTTCATTATCAAAGTAATTATATTCTTCATTCGCTCTATTTTGCTCATTATGAGAATTTTGTTGATGTGAATTATTTGAACTAGAATTCTCTGAACTACTATTAAAATTAAATGTAGCATTATTTATTCCATTATTTGCTAGTTGTACTTTTAAATCATTAACATTAAGCGCCAAAGCATTAATAGCTATATTATTTGATGTTATGTTCACATGTAAATTTTTACCACGCTGAACTACTGTTAAATCAACTGTCCCAAGATTTTGTGGATTTAACTGAACTTTAATTCTAGTAAATGGAGATTTGTAATCCTCTATAGCAGTTTTTACATCTGAAGATAAATATTTTATCATCTGCCTAGCTTCATTTAGTTTAACTTCAAAACTATCAGCTTTGTGTATATTTATCTGCTCTGCTTTAACTAAATTATCTGTACTTTGTGTACCTGATTCCCCGCGTAGTAATGATTCAAAAGAGGACCCTCTTTGTAAGTTAGCTAAAGGTATCTCATTTGCCATTTTGGGCGCTATAACCTTTGCTGTATCAACTGAAAAATCAGCTGTTAGCTTTACTGAAGATTGTGCTGGTTTTTCACCACGAAGCAGTAACTTCAAAGTATTGTCTGCCCTTTGTTTTGGAGTTTTTTCCTCCATTGGCTGGAACTGTTTAGCGAGTACTATTTGCTGTGTAGTTACAATTTCAGCTCTATTTTTAGCTATAAATATTGGTGCTTGCTTTAAACCATTTTGTAACTTTTCATCTATTCTCTGAGTAGCTTTAATTTCAATTTTTATATCTGCTTTAATGTCTTTTTTTTCATTAACTTCTACACCATCAAAAGAATTACTTACTGTCTTTGTAGATTTCTTATCAGATTTAACATCTTGCTTAACCTCTTGTTTAACCTCTAATGTTTCATTTGTATTATTGGTTTTTAATTGCTCTTTAGTTTTTGGAATATCTACAGAAATTTCTTTAGTTTTAGAATTTGGTTTTATTTGAACTTGCTCTAATGTTATCTTACTTATATCAATGTCAAATTTCTTAGCAAGTGTTGCAAGGCCTTTTAGTGTTTGGGGGAGTTCTTTTATTTGCGATTGCTTGTAACCATCACTTTGCAGTATTTGTTGACGAAGATAATTTTTGGCAGTATTAATTAGTTGCTTAACTTCTTTAGGTGTTAAATTTTGAGTAATTTTTGGATTTAATCCTAAAGGTTCATCTTTTAATTTAACATTTTCATTTTGCAAAAGCGATAATAATCCATCTAATTTTTTATCTCCCTTAGATGAATTTTTTACATTTTTTATCTCATTATCTAAAGATAGTACTAATGCTCCATCTTGGATAAGCTTTGGCTCTTTTTTTAATTCGCCTTTTATATTAACGCCTTTTAAAAGTTCCCCAAAAGATAATGTTAATTTTTCATTAGGAGTTGATAATTTTATAGGCAAAATTGTTTTTGCTTCAGCCTTAGAATCAACAAGAATCATCTTTTATCCCTTAATTATCCCTTATTTTAGGAATTTTAGATAATAAGAGCATTAATAGTTCCAAATTTTTGTCGATATGGTTCGTATGAGAAAAATTATACTTTTTTTATTTTCAATATCACTCTTTGCACAAGGTCCTTTTGAAAGTATTACTACGCCACCTCATCAAACTAGCATGTTTAATTCAACCAAAAATGAACTAAATATAAAAGCTAGTGAAAATGAAAAAATAAAATGCAGATATGTATGTGATAAAAAGATATATAAAGAGCAGGTTATATCTGATGCTATAACCTTTTATCTTAATTCAAAAGATTATTCGTTTAATTCATATAGCTCATCTAAATAGATTAAATCTTTTTTGCAAAAACGACTTATGCTGTTTTGTAAAAACTCTATAATCTCTTCAGCAGTTTCTCCATCTACTGGATATGAGACTAAAAAACTATTAAGTTTCCTGCCAAAAAAATCATCAAATTGAGATTTAACTATGTTAGTACCATATTTATCTGTATATGGCAGTACGAAAAAATAATCACCATCATGGTTTATGATTGAATCAGAGTTTCTTAAAACATCCCTTAAGCTTGTATCTATCTCATCTTGAGTGAAAGAACTAAAATCACAATATAAAAGAGTAAAACTCTCTGCACGATTTTCATCAAGTCTCTCAGATATTCCTATGTTTAAACGAATAAGTTGTTTAAAATTTTTATACGAAAAATGTACACCAGCCATATTAACTCCTACAAATTAACTTACATTAGTATATCTAAAAAAGTGAAAATTATAAAATAATTAATTTATCAATCATTAAAGGTTACTAGCTCACCATTTTTTAATTTAGTTATTTTCCCACGAAACTTGCGAATATAGAAAGCTTTTTCTTCAAAAGAAATATTTGTTTGCAAATTTATTTTTTTTAATTCTCTTTCATAATGTTTAGTCAAAAATACAATTAGCTCTGCTTGAAGCAATTCATCATTTTCTAAAGCTTTAATGCTCTCATCTATAGAGATTGCCATGAGTTGTGGTTCATCAAATTTTCCAGAGAGTGCTAAGTAGAGCTCATGCTGATGAAATTTTAACAATGAAGGATCAAGGACATCTAAAATTTGCCTTATCATGTCTGGTTTTTCTATTACGGTTTTAATTAAGCTAAGTTCCCACATATCGCGATAACTATTTGATTGTACTGGATCTAAAGTTTGAGTTATGTTAGTTTTGTTTGTTAATCTTACGAAAGATGGACTTACTCCAAGCCTTGATGCTAAGTATGACTTATATTGTTCTTGCAAAAGAGGCGATAAAGTTTTTAAATAACTAATACCCTCATTAAGACATGCTTCTCTTGCTTTTGGATCATTAAAATCATATAAAGCGATTAACTCATCAAGAACAAATTCTATAAATGCTTTAGTTGATCGAAACATATTTGCTAACTCTTCAACTCTTCCCTCTTTTACCATATCAGCGGGGTCTAACCCTTCATTAAAAATAACTACACCGCCACTAAAACCACCAGCACTTAAAAGTCGTGATGCCTTAAGTGCAGCTGCGCGTCCTGCTCTATCTCCATCATAAGCCATAACAATTTTTGGTTCACCCTTTCTAAGAAGAGGAAGGTGTTGTTGCGTTAAAGCTGTCCCTAGAGTTGCTACTGCGTTTGTAAATCCAGCCTGATGCAACATAATAACATCAAGATAACCCTCAGTTATGATAATCTCTTTTGTTTTATGGAGTGTTTGTTTTGCATGATGATATGCGTATAATAATTTTGATTTATTAAAAAAAACAGTCTCTGGAGAGTTTACATATTTTGCTTGATGATTAGTTATAGTTCTTCCGCCAAAACCAACGATACTTCCATTTGCTGAATGGATAGGAAAAGTTATACGCTCAATAAAGCGAGCAAAATTTCTTCCCCCATCATATCCTACTACACCCATCTCTACAGCTTCATTCATTGTAAACATTTGAGATTTTATATAGTTTATAGTTGAATTGGTATCTGCTGCGTAACCAATTCCAAACTTCTCAACTGAAGATTCATATATTCCACGCTCTTTAATATACTCTAAAGCAGTTTGCTTTGATGTTAGTAAATTTTGATAATAATCATTTAATTTATCCATAAGTTGTGAGCGAGGTTTGTTATGTTTGTTATCTGTATATGTTAAAGTAAAATTATAAATATCTGCAAGCTTTTGTAATGCTTCAGGGTAGTTAAGTTTTTCATACTCCATAGTAAATTTAATACTATCGCCACCAGCGCCACATCCAAAACAATGATATATTTGTTTTTGTGGGCTTACAACAAATGATGCTGTCTTTTCATCGTGAAATGGGCAAGGGGCTTTATAGTTAGCTCCTGCCTTTTTGAGCTCCACATAAGAACCAACAACATCAACAACATCAAGTCGTGCCTTTAGGGCTTCTATAGAGTCTTGGCTAATCATAATATGATTATAGCAATATGGTACTTAAAGCTTTGAAGAATCAATCTCTATAATGGTGTGAACATTTCCCCTAGGATTATAATCAGCAATAACTTTCATATATTTTGGTTTTAATTTTTTATCAAGTGTCTCATATATTTCATTAGCAGAGTTTTCATGGCTTACATGTTTATCACGAAATGAGTTAATATATAGTTTGATTGCTTTTAACTCTACTACCCAATCATTGGGTGTATATTCTAAATATATACTCGCATAATCTGGGTATCCACTTCTAGGACAAAGACATGAGAACTCAGGCAAGGTCATCTTTATAAGATAATCTCTTTTGTGCTCGTTTGGCCAAATCTCTAAATCTTTGTCTATGTCAAATTCATTAACTATTTTTTCACCATATTTCATATTTACTCCCTTTATATTATAAATATATAGCTATTAATTTTCATAAATTTTTTCTAATTGAGCCAAATATTTACCTTGAAAATAATCAACCTTTAAATTTTTAATTTTATTATAACTATCTTCATCTTCAATCATTTTCATCCATACTTTAATATCATTAGTTTTAGCTATTAAAATAAATCCATCCAATATATTTCTATATTTGGAATTTTTTATCTCTTTTGTATAAATCCCATCTATACGAATAGCATCTACTTCCAATTCACGCAAATATATAAAACTTGAATGATTAGCTCCAACTTTATCTATAACTATCTGTACGCCAAGCAAACGAAGTGATTTTAATATCTCTTTGTATCTATCTAGATGTGAATAATATTCTTTTTCATAAAGTATAAACATCACTCTGTTTTTTACATGTTTGTTATTTGATAAAAGTTCTTTAACTTTTGTTAAAAATGTATAGTTTCTTATAGATGTTGGTGAAATATTTATAGCAAAAATATCATCATTATCCTTGCTACAGTTTTGTATGGTTTTTTCTAAAACCATATAGTCATATTCAGACATTAATCTTAATTTATCAAGTATTTTCATATAAGATTTTTGATGAATTATTTTAGAATCTGATGTTTTTAGTTTTATAAAATACTCTTTAATAACAACATTATCATTATTAAATATATCTTGTTTCGTAATTACAAAACTTTTTTGTTTTATCGCATTTACTATATAGCTTTCTAATTCACTTGGATCTATCTCTTCATCTTTATTTAAAAATAGCTTTTCATTTCTGTTTAAATCTTGGAGTTCAAAAAGATTTTCTACCATATATTCTAATTCATTTGAAAAAGAAGTATCATTTATAGCGCTAGAGATTATCACCTCTATATCATCTATTTTAAATTCATCACTCTTAAGGTTCATTAGTTCCAAAATAGTTTTATATTGGGAACTTTTTCCTTTTAATCCAATAATAAAATCACCACCTTTTATATGGCCAATAGGAAAGTTAGATATACCTTTACTTTTTAAATATTTATTTATCCAAATAACTATCTCATAAAGAACTTTATCACCATTTTTAATACCATAGCGATTATTTATCTCATTTATATTATCACAACTAATTAAAATAAGTGTATAGTTTTTGTTAGTATCTAATTCTTTTTTTAAATATTTATAAAGATAATCTCTTGTAAAAACTTTTGAAATATTATCTGTTATTTTGGTATCAAAACCGCTATATATAAGATAGAAAATAAAGTAAATGCTAAATGCTAAAACAATAGCACTTTCAATATAAAATGCACTAGTTAAATTTTCATATGTACTTATAAAGGTATGAATAATTAATGCCAGAACAAGTCCAAAAATAGGTAAACCCATTCTAAGTGCTAGTTTAAAGCGGTATTCTCTCTCTTTAATTTCTGGAAGTAACATAGTTAATTTTTAAACGTCTAAGCGTTTAACATCTTTTGCGTGTGTTTCAATGTAATTACGACGAGGTTCAACTTCATCACCCATAAATAAAGTAAAAGCATCAGATGCAACTTCGGCATCTTCTATGGCTACTTGAAGAAGTACACGATTTTCAGGAGTCATTGTAGTTTCCCAAAGTTGTTCAGGATTCATCTCACCTAAACCTTTATAGCGTTGAATATATGCACCCTTATTTGCATAATCAATTATGCTTTGAAGAACATCTAAAATATCATCATCAAAATTAATATCCCACTCTTTAATCTTTCTATATACAAAATTAGCTTCATTAAAATGAGGCGCTACAAAAAGATCATCATTTATAAGAAGTTCTTCCATGCCGTCTTTAGTTTGAACAAAAAGATGGATACTATCTTCACCTATTGTTTTGGTTAAAATATTATTTCCTGTATCTGTTAAAAACTTTTCAACTTCTATATACATTTTATCAATACTTAATCCAATAATATCAGGTGTTTCTATAAAGTGACGAATTAAATCTACTAATGCATATCTACGCTCTAATGCTACTAATGAGCCCCTATAATGATCTACCATTTTAAAATATGCAAGAAGATCATTATGTCCAATACCATCAACATCTAAAGATTCAATACCATTACCAATTAAAAAATCATTCATTTCACGATCATCTTTAAAATAAATCTCTTTTTTACCTTTTTTATAACGGTAAAGTGGTGGTTGAGCTAGATACAGATAGCCTTTTTCAACAACATCTCGGAAATGTCTAAAGAAAAATGTAAGAAGAAGTGTTTGAATATGACTTCCATCAACATCCGCATCTGTCATGATAATAATTTTATGATAACGAAGTTTTTCTTCATTATACTCTTCACCAATTCCACAACCCATAGCTGTAATCATATTAGTTATTTCATCAGATTTTAGAATTTTTTCAAGTCTTGCTTTTTCAACATTTAAAATCTTACCTTTAAGTGGTAAAATTGCTTGATAAACTCTATCGCGCCCTTGTTTAGCAGACCCACCAGCAGAATCCCCTTCCACCAGATAAAGTTCAGAAATAGTAGCATCTTTAGATTGACAATCTGCAAGTTTACCAGGTAAAGTTCCAACACTCATAGAATCTTTTCTACGAGTTAAATCTCTAGCTTTTTTAGCAGCTTCACGACCACGTGCCGCAGCTAAAGCTTTAAAAACAATTGCTTTTGCTTGTATAGGATTTTCTTCAAAATATTTTGAAAGAAGTTCATAAGTCTGTTTTTGTACAAGTGGTTTTACATAAGTATTTCCAAGTTTACCTTTTGTTTGACCTTCAAATTGAGGTTCAGGGACACGACAAGAAACAATAGCAATTAAACCCTCTTTAACATCATCACCAGAGATTTTTACATCTTTTTCTTTTACTCCACTATTCTTAGAATTATAGTTTGAAATAACTCTTGTAAGACCAGCTCTAAAACCAGCTTCATGCGTACCACCATTTGGCGTTCTAATATTATTGACAAAAGATGCAAATTTTTCTTCAAATCCATCATTGTACATAAGTGCTACATCAAACTCAATATCTTCTATTTTTGCAGAAAAAGAAAAAACATCTGCTACTAAAGTTTTTTTGTTCATATCAATAACATACTGAGAAATACCACCCTCAAAGTGATAAATCTCTTCTATATCTGTACGTTCATCTTTAAAAATAATAGTAATAAATGGATTTAAATATGCTAATTCTTTAAATCTTCTTGAAAGAAATTCATATTCAAAAGTTACTGTATCAGTAAATATACTTGGATCTGGAGAAAATTCAATAGTAGTACCAGTTTTACGAGTTTTTCCAATTGCTTTTAAAGCTTCTTGAGGAATACCACATTTAAAATCTTGCTCAAAAATTTCTTTCTCTCTATAAATAGTCATTTTCAGATCGCCGGAGAGTGCATTTACAACAGATACACCAACACCATGAAGACCACCTGAAACTTTATATGTATCTTTATCAAATTTACCACCAGCATGAAGTACAGTAAGCACTACAGTAGCAGCACTTATACCCTCTGTTGGATGCATATCAGTAGGAATACCACGACCATTATCAGAAACTTTACAAGTCCCCTCTCTAGTTAGTGTTACATTGATAGTATCACAATGACCAGCCATAGCCTCATCGATAGAGTTGTCTATAACTTCATAAACAAGATGGTGAAGACCACGATGACCAGTATCACCAATATACATACCTGGTCTTTTTCTAACAGCTTCTAAACCCTTAAGAACTTTAATATTACTAGCACCGTAATTTTCCATTAAATACTCCATTACCATAATTTGGCATTATTGAAGTTATTTTATCTAAATTATTCTAAAAGTAAGTTTTATTAATGATTTATACTTTTTTACAATCAGTAACTTTATCTCTATATTTAACATCTAAAAGTTCAAAATGCTTCTTAGCATAAGCAATTTTCCAAGCCTCTACACCTCTTAAATCTCTATCTTTCTCACTACCCTTTGTTTCAACTATAAAACTACCTTCACTTTCATCAAATTTAATAACTGCAAAATCTGGGTTATAGTTTCCAAGTGGTGTTTTTATTTTAAATTTTGTAGGTAGTTTAGTGAAAATTTTAAAATTATTATTATCAGTACATTTTATAAATTCTTTTTCTATCTCAGAATCATATTGTTCAAGAGTATAAAGTCCTTTTTTGCACTCTTGTAAATCATAGCCATTTTGCTCTGTTGGAAAGATATTTTTAAATTCATAAAAATCATCATCAACTTTTTTATATTCAATTCCATCAATTAACATATTATGCTTTGCATCATCAAAATCTAACAAAGCTTTTTTAATATATTCATCACTATTATTTACAAATGGTTTTAAATTTACTTCTTCTAATATTTCAATAATAGTCTTTCTTGAAATTCCTATGCTTTTTTCGATAATGCCAACCAAATCAGGTAAAACCTCTTCAAAATCAAGCCTTATATTTTTTTCATCTGATATATACCCATCATGAACATTTCCAAACTGCTTTAAAATCTTTTTTTCTCTAGTTTCTATTGTCTTTAATTTTTTTATAACTTGTTTTTTATACTCACCCGTATCTAAAGTGAGTTCAAAAATAGTTTTGGATTTTATCTTCTCCCACAACTCTAAAAACTCTCTGTTTTTTTCAAGCCAGTCAGTTTTCATTACTGAGTATTTCTTATCTTTTTTTACATTATTTAATGTTGTGGAATTTACTCCAATAGCATCATTTTGTATTTGTAGTTCTCTTGCAAACTCTTCAAAACTTTCATTTACAATTACGGTTAATCTATTTATATTTTTATCTTCTATTCTTTGTCCATATTTATCAACTGGTAGCCTTACCCCACGACCTAGAATTTGCCGTTTTGAAAATGATGACTTTGTATCATTTAGAGTTGTTATAAAAAATACATTTGGATTATCCCAACCCTCTTTTAATGCACTATGTGAAAATATAAAACTTGTTTTTTCTTCAAAACTTAAAAGTTTTTCTTTACTTTTCATAATTAAATCATAAGTCTGTTTTTGCAGTTTTCTATCACTATCACTATTTTTCAACTCATCAACAAATCCAGTTTTTCGTTTGGCAAAATAGTAACTATATACTTCTTTAGAGTCTATCGTCTTAAAGCTTTCAAAATTAACTTTTAGTCTATCAAACTCTTTACAAAAATGCTCTTGCATCCAACCATCTTCATCGCTTAAAAAGTTAGCAACCCTGTCTATAAAAAACAGGCTCAATACTTTAATGTCTTTTTTCTTTAGCTCTTCAAATTTTTCCATATGAAGTTTTATTGCATCACTAATTTGCTCTTGTTGTATCTGTTTGTTTACTTTTCCATTTATCTCATGAAGATCTAATTTCAAACCATTTTCAAATTGTATGAACATATCTTTAAAACTAATTTCATCAACTAAAAAACCTGTATAAATAGGATTTTTAGTTTTATCTTTTAAACTATCATCACCCTTAATTTTAACAGTTTTTTTTATGAACTCATCTCTGTTTTTTACAATAAGTTCCAAAGATGCTACTGGTCTTTTAGACTTTTTATCTATCTCAATTTTTAGTACATCGATGTATACATCATTTATAGTTTGGTTTTCACTAAGTGCCCAAACATCTATCTCTTTTACAAGTCCTTGCGCTAAAGATTCTTTAGGCGACAAGGTATATAAAAGGTTATAATAATTTTTATGAGTAGCAGAGAACCTAAGTGTAAAAAGAGGATTTAACTCATTTAGTGAGACTTTACTTAGTTCACTTTCCATGTTTTGAGGTTCATCAAGTATAAGAATTGGTTTTGTTTTTTGTAAAGAATTTTTTGGAGAAGAAACAAAGCCCTCTTGAGTCATGTTAAGTATAGTATTTGCTCTTTTAAAGCTGTCTATAGTCATTATCATGATTTGAAGGTTATCATCTCTTATAAAGTGTTTTAAAGAGCCAAGTCTTGAAGAATCATATTCAAAATACTCATAAGGAAAATTAAAATCACTTTTAAAATGATTTTGCATACTCGCTAGTGAATTTAAAACACCTTCTCTTATGGCAATAGATGGAGTTATGATAATAAACTTATTCCATCCATATTTTTTAAAAAGCTCTAAAATAGTTTTTATGTATACATATGTCTTACCTGTACCTGTTTCCATCTCTACAGAAAAATCTAAACTCTCTAAAGTAGTTGTAACTTCTTTGATATTATTTTGTTTTTGTATACTGACTAAATTTTCTAATATTGTGTCTGCATCTAAACTAAAGTTATTAGAACAAACTGCTTCCCCCTCAAATATATCATATTCGCTTGTTTGTTTAACCTGACCACTAAAGAGATTAACTATTGAGTTTATTGCTTTTGTTTGGTGAGGTTGTGAGATGTACTTTATTTGCATGGAGACTTAGCCAAAACTTCTAATTTACATAAAAAATGTTTTAATGATTCATTATTTTCATAATTTATATCTTTTTTTGACGCTAGAAATTTTTTAAATAGTTCTTTTTCACTCAAAGACTTTTTAATATTTGACTCAGATTCAAATTTTCTTTTTAAATCATTTTTTGATTTGCTATCACTAATTTCCCAAGCCGACATCATCCATGCTTCTATGTCTTTTGAAACAATAGAGACAATAACATCTGCATCATTTGATATTTTTATTTTAGATTTATACCATTTTTTTAACTTTTTTATACATTCATATGTAATACTATCACATTGTGTTTTTAAATCTATAAGTATAAATATTTTTGAACAATTTTGTAGTCTTAATGCTTTAACATGTGAGATTATTGTTTTCTCATTTAAAATCTTACATGTCCCTTTAGTTCCAGAAGTTCTAACTTTTAAATTTCTTAAAAAATTAGGTTTAAAATAGCTATTAAAAAATAATTCGTCACTATCCCCCTCTACAATTAAACCAACCTTACTCATCATACTCACCTAAAACACCCATTTTAATCATCTCAATCAAATCATTTTTAAATAATTTCATAATCTTTTTAATATTTGGAATATCTTTAGCTCTTTGACCCTTAGTATTTCCATCGTAATCTCTAAACATAAAGACAATCTCATCAAGCTCAAGTTGTTGTAATATCTCTGTACTATGAGTAGTAAAAAACATCTGTTTATCATCATCTCTCATAGTATTTAAAATAGTAGATAAAACTTTCATATGCATGTGTCGCTCTGGTTCTTCTATCAACATTCCAATTGAGAATGGATTTCCCAAAATTGAACTCATTATAGCTATGAAATGGATTGTACCATCTGATACATTTTTCATCTCAATAGGATAAACTTTATCATTCAACTCTTCTTTGAAGATTAACTCAGTCGTAAAGCCTTTATGTAACTCTATTGAATTAATAAGTTCAACTTCTCCAATTAATGAAGTTGAAATATCTTCAAAGGTTTCAGGTTCTAAGCTTTTTAGAAATTCAGGTAAGTTAGTTCCATTTTCTAACAGATAGTCATAACCAGACTCTTGTGTTCTCTTTATATCATGAGCATGAAAATAGTGTGAAGCGAATAGTGAACTCTTATTAAATATAAATATAAAGTTCATTGGTGTATGAAGTGTTTCATTTTTTTTAGATATATCTAAAGCAAAAAGATTTTTAACAATATCATCTGTTGTTTCTAACCTTGTGCCTGATATTTCATAGTTCAAAGTAATATGATTATAATTAAAATTAAAACTTCTATAATTCTTTCTACTTAATTCACTTGAGTAGTAAGACATATATCTATCTATGTACTCGCCATGTTGTCCATAAACTCTTAAACCAAGACCCTCTAATAAGTCAGCTTTATCAATGATTATACTTTTAATTTTTCCCTCTATACGTATGTCTATATTTGGTTTTTTTGACTGAAAATCAAAGGTATACACAAATAGTAAACTAATATCATAGTTTATTAACTCATCCCCCACCAATACTCTAGTATTTACTTTAAACATTGCATTTAACTTTATCTCATTTTCATCATAATGAAAATTTTTAATATTCTTAAGACCTATTTTAGAGACAGCTCTTGCAGGATTATCATATATCAAATCATTTAAAAATTTCAGTGCATCTATAAGATTACTTTTACCTGTGTTATTTGGAGCAATTAAACAGTTAACTTTTCCAAACTCAAATTTACTATTATAAAAGCTTTTGAAATTATGGATATAAAGTTTTTCTAACATTATATTTGACATGTAAACTCCTATAAAGTTTCTAAATCAAGATTAGTGTGAAGATTTAATTTCACGCTATCACCTAGTGCTTTTTCATAACAGATTAGTTTTGCATCTTTTGGAACTACATGTACAATGTCATTTTCTATTATTTTATCAAAACAAAAGTAAAATTCTCTTGCATCTTCACTTAGTACAATAAAGTTATATTTATCAGTTTTCACTTCTTTACATGTAGCACTTAAAGTAAAACCATTTTTAAGTCCCACTTCATAAACAAGGTCTAATTTTTTTGCACCTTGAGTTAAGATATTTTCATGAAACATAGACATTTTAAGCATCTTCTCAATACTCTTTAAACTCTCGTTTGGTCGTTTTTTAACCTCTTTAAACATCTGAAAGTTAGAGTTATCTAGTTTAAATGATTTAAAACCATCTTTGTAGTTTAGTTTTTTAATAACTCTTTTTATACGCTCTTTTGTTATGTCACTTATCTTTTTATATCCAGCCTTATATGCTTCACTTTTCTCATCTGTAGCTTCTGGAAGTTGTACTAAGATGTATTTTCTATTTCCACCGTCTTCTTTATTTAAATCCATAACTGCATGAGCTGTTGTTCCACTCCCTGCGAAGAAGTCTAAAATAATATCATCTTTAGAACTTCCTAAATGTAACATTCTTTTTAAAAGTCGTACTGGTTTTGGTGTATCAAAATAAGCATTTCCATCAAACAACTCTTTTAATTCTTGTAATGCTTCTTGATTATGTCCAACATCTTTATATTTCCAAATTGTTAATGGTACTGTTCCATCTTGAACATCAGTAATAAATCTTTTGAGTTGTGGAATCGCATCACCATCTATTCCAAACCAAATTCTATTTTCAAGCACTAATTTATCAAATTTTTCTTTTGAAATCGACCAACTTCTACCTTTTGGTGGTAACACTATTCGACCAGATGGAATTTCTATTCCATAAATATCTTTTTCAGTTACTCTTTTAACAGATAAATCACTGGTTTTCCAATTACCTCTAAAATCATTATCTGGATTTTTATATCTATTATTTTGTTCTTCTGTTCTAGCTAATAAATTAGGTCGCCAAATCTCTTTATTTTTTGCGTATATTAATATATGATCATGATTATCACTTAGCCATTTTGCATCATTTTGAGGACTATATTTTTTTTCCCAAATAACATTACTAATAAAATTCTCTTCCCCATAAATTTCATCCATAACTTTTCGTAAATTTGCCACTTCATCATCATCAATACTTACAAAAATAACACCATCATCTTTAAGCAAATTTCTACTTAGCCAAAGTCTAGGGTAAATCATATTTAACCAATTTGTATGGCGTCTTCCTGTGCTTTGAGTTTTAGTAGATGTATAACCCTCATCTCTTAACTGGTCTGTTTGTATCATATAGTTTGTTATCGTGTCGCCCCAAGTGTCCTTATATACAAAATCTTTGTCTTTATTGTAAGGCGGGTCTGTGTAGATCATCTTGATTTTTTTGTGATAAGCATTTTGAAGAAGTTTTAAAACTTCGAGGTTATCACCCTCTATGAAAACATTTGAATTAGATTCTGAATCAAGTTCAGAATGACTAGTATCGACTTTTAAAGTAGTAGTAGTTTTAGCTTTTATAGTTTTATAACAATCTTTTTTACCATTCCAAGTAAAATTATAATGCTCAGTTTTTGATTCTTCTATGGAGTCATCTAAAATATCTTTTAGTTTATTATAGTTTATTGTTTTATCTTCAAAAATCTCAGGGAAAATATTTTTAAGTTCATTTAGTTTTTGTTTCTTTATATCTTTGCTTTCTAAATTAATCAATTATTTTCCCTATTAAATTATATAACTATAGGCATTACAATAGTTTTAAAATTATTTTCACTTAAAATAAATGGTAAGTTACTATCATTTAATCCGATATTAAATTCAGTCCCATTAATAGCATTTAAAAAATCTAATATATATTTAGAATTTACTGCAATACTAAAAGGCTCATCAAATCCTGTAGCATGATTTATATCTGTTTTAGCCTCAATATTATCATCACTTAAACTTTCAAAAGTGATAGTATCATAAAGAAATGTGATTTTTACATCTGTAGAGATAGTAGTAATTTGTTTAATACTTTCTATCATTAATGCTTTTGGTAGAGTTAAATTATTTGTTGTTTCTTTTGGAATAATTCTAGAATATTCTGGAAATTTTCCATTTATAAGTTTTGTAAAAAATATGTACTGTTCTGAGCGAATTATAAGATTTGTTTCGTCATAATAAAGTTCAATATTATCAAAAAATAATTTTTGTATCTCTATAATTGCTTTTTTAGGGAGTATTATAGATAGTTCTTTTTCACCATTGTTAGGTACTGTTACAATAGCTAATCTTCTTGTGTCAGTTGAAGCAAAATTAATTTCATTTTGTTTTATATCAATTAACGCACCATTTAATTCAAATTTTGGGTTATTATTATCAATTGCTGGTGTTATTTTTTTAAGTGATTCTATTAAAGAGTGGGATTCTATAGATATACGATCTTTTCCTTCAAAAGATGGAAATTCTGGAAATTCATTATATGAAAATATTGGAAGTTTAAATTTTGAATGAGCTTGTGATATATATAAATTATCATTTTTAAGCTCTAAATTAATATTATCATCTTTTAATATACGAACAATATCAAGAAATTTTTTACCATTTGCAGTAATACTGCCCTCTTCATTTATAGTTAAATTATTTGTACTTACTAAAAAACCTATTTCATAATCTGTAGCTTTTAAAGTAAGTTGATTATTTGAGGCATTTAAATATACATGAGATGTTATTTGAGAAGTATCTTTTTTTTCTAAGAAAGGTAAAGAATGAATTAGTATATTTTCTAAAATAGATTTTGAAATTGTAATTTGCATTTAAATCCCTATATATTTATATAATCTTTAGTATTAGTAGTAGGTGGTAGTGAATATGTGAATATTATCACTTTATACCTAATTTAAGAACACTTTAGATGTGATGAACTGAAATAGTTTCATTCACATTAGTTCACATAGTGGATTATATCTTTTTTTTACTTTTTTTACAATTCTAACTATTTGATGTAATTTTATTTGTTAATTCTTCTATTTTAACTTTAAAATCTTCATCATCTTTCATAAGAGAATTTATTTTTTTAAGAGTATGGCTTATTGCAGTATGATCTTTCATACCAAAATATTGAGCTAATTGAGGCATAGTATTTTGTGTAAGTTCGCGACATAGATATATAGATATTCTTCTAGCATATACTATATTTTTACTTCTTCCTTTTGATTTTATCTCACTTGGTTTTATATTTAGATCTTTTGCCACAAATTTTGTAATGTTATCTAATGTAAGATTTGCACGATTTTCTTGAATTTGGTCTTTTAATACATTTTTAGTAAATTCTAAATCAATATCTACATGAATTAATTGAGAATATGCATGAAGCTTAGATAAAATACCCTCAATTTCACGAACATTACTTTCTATTACAGTAGCTATGTAATTTATAATATCTTTTGAAAGATTTACCTTATTTATTTCACATTTATTTTCAATAATTGCTATTTTAGTTTCAAGTTCTGGAGGTTGAATATCAGCAACTAAACCATGCTCAAATCTACTTTGAAGTCTTTTTTCTAAACCACCAATTTTTTTAGGATGCTTATCAGCAGTTAAGATAATTTGTTTCCCTGTACTTTTTAAAGCTTCAAAAGTGTGAAAAAATTCCTCTTGAATAGTTTCTTTATTGCTTAAAAATTGAATATCATCAATTAAAAGAGCATCACATTTACGATATTTTTCTTTAAATTTTTCCATAGTTTGATTTCTTACATGCCTTAAAAAATCATTTAAGAATTGTTCACTTGTTGTATATATTACATTTTTTCCTTGATTTTGTAAAGCATTACCAGCAGCTTGCATAAGGTGAGTTTTACCAAGTCCAACCCCACCATGAATAAAAAGTGGATTATATGTTTCACCTGGTTTTTCGCTAACACTTTTTACTGCTGCATAAGCAAACTGATTTGATCCACCAATCATAAAGTTATCAAAAGTATGTGAAGGATTTAAAAGGGAATGTACAGTTGTTTTTTTTATCTCTTTTTTAGCTTTTCTTTTATCAAAAAAGTGTTTTAAACCAATATTTACAGTAACCCTATTTGATGTTTTAAGTTCAAATAAATGCTCAAGCTTTAAAGTAAATTTATTTTTAATCCAGTTACTTATAAGCGTGTTTGGAGCATAAAATACAGCTAAATCAGTTGTTGATTTTTTGGCATCATAAGTAAGTTGTTTTATATAACGATTATATTCAACTTCAGTTATCTCATCTTTTAATTTTAATAATATCTCTTGACCTATATTCACATAAAACCCTATTTGCTTCTAGTTATGTTTTTCATGTGAATATTAACCCAAGTTTGCATAAACTACGGTTAAATATATGTGAATATCTAAAATGTGAATAAGTGAATATAGTTATTTTTATAATATTTAAATATAATTAGCTTATGATAATACTTGGAATAGACCCTGGAACTAGAAATATGGGATATGCACTTATAAAACTTCAAAAAGGAAAGATTTCATTAGTTGAAGCTGGACTTATAAAAATAAAAGCTGCTGAATTACAATATCAAATTCCACAAATGGTTGAAGCTTTTGAGGGGATATTTAAAAATCATACTATTGATGAAGTGGCAATAGAAGATATATTTTATGCACACAATCCAAAAACGACTATAAAGTTAGCACAATTCCGTGGGGCTATCATGTTAACAGTTTTACAACAATTTGGGCAGTTTAGTGAATACACAGCCTTACAAGTTAAACAAGCATTAACAGGGAACGGTAAAGCTACAAAAATACAAGTTGCTTTTATGGTAAAGAGACTTTTAAATATTAAAAAAGAGATAAAACCATTAGACATTACAGATGCTATGGCTGTAGCAATTACACACTCACAGAGAGTTAAACTAAAGGGCACCTTTTAATCTTTAAAGTTCAGTTGAGCTTGTATAGTTAAGTTTTCACTGTATTTAATTCCAAGAGTTAGTTGTTCCTAAAAGATTTAATGCTTTCAGCCATACCAAATTCTGGGTGCCTTTTTTTATCTAAAACCGCTTGAGCTACTTTATTGTTATCATTATTAACAACTATTGGAGCTAAAAAGTTTATTGTGGAGTTTTCTAAAGGTTCTTGAATTATAACAATGTTATATACGCTAATATTTGAATTTTCTTTAATTTCTAAAAGCACTTTGACATCAGATGGTAAGTCAAATGAGTACTCTCTTAGTAAATAAGGATTTACTAAAGTAAATGATATATTTTCATCATCAATATCTATCATTGTTGAAAACAAGTCATCAACTTTACGAATATCTATATTTAATGTTTTCTCAAAACCTAATATATTTCCTTTTATTTCATAACCCATATTTATGTCCTTTTAAAATTGCCCCTCTTCAAACTTTATGGTTGAAGATTTTATTTGGCATGTAGAATTTTTTATTTTAAAAGCAAAAAAAGTTCCATTATTTTTTAAACTAACTCCATCGCTCATATCTACAAACGATAACTTAGTATTCTCGACTAAAGAAGCATCACTAACACCAGAAAACTCTAGTTTTACAGTTATCCAGTTATAACCTCTATTTTTATCTTGAGTTGCAAATGTTAGCACCATTGTAGTTGGATTTATTATTTCAATATCTCTAAATTCAGCTTCTTCAAAACTAACAAACCTATCTAAAAAATCAGTTAGTTTATTCGAAAGTAAAGGTTGCATTTATTGGCAACCTACACATTCCATACTTCTATCTTCAACATCATTTTGTATCTCTGGAGATTGAGAACGAAGATAGTAAGTTGATTTAAGACCTAGTTTCCAAGCAAGCATATATATTTCGTTTAAATATTTACCACTTGCTTTGTCTAGCGTAATAAAAATGTTTAAAGATTGACCTTGATCTATCCATTTTTGGCGAATTGCAGCAGCTTTTACAAGCACTGTTTGATTTAAATCATATGCTGGCGTATAGTAAGCCCAAGTCTCAGCTGAAAGCTTAGGAACAACAACAGGGATAAGCCCACTAAGATTTTCTTCAAACCACTTTCTTTTAAATACTGGCTCAATAGCTTGGGTGGTTCCAGTAAGAATAGATATAGATGAAGTTGGTGCAACAGCCATTAAGTATCCATTGCGTAAGCCCTGTTTTTTAACTTTAGTTCTTAAGTCATTCCATTCATATGATGAGGCAAACAAACCACCACGATCTACAAGATTTAACACTTCAGCAGTTGCATGATCTTGAGGCATAATCCCTTGTGACCATTTTGAACCTTCAAATTCCGCATAACTTCCTTTTTCTAATGCAATATCTGATGAAGCAGATATAGTATTAAAACAAACAGCTTCCATAATTTCATCTATTTTATCAAAATGTTCCTGACTTCCCCAAGCTATAGCTGACTCCGCTAACATTTGAGCTTCACCCATAACGCCAAGTCCGATTGAGCGAGATTTCATGTTAGTGCGTTTTACTTTTTCAATAGGGTAAAAGTTTAAATCAATAACATTATCCAAACATCTAACAGCAGTTGGAACTATGCGGTCGATATCTTCTTTTGTGTTTATTCGAGAAAGATTTATAGATGCTAGGTTGCAAACAGCAGTATCGCCATCTATTTTTTCTTTTTCAACTACATATATTGGCATACCGCCAAGTGAATCAAGTGCAGTTACTTTTTTAGCAGGTTTTACTAGGCCACTATCAACTGTAACCATCTCTTCTTCTTCATAACTAATGCTCTCACCATTTTCAAAAATTAATTTAATTTTATAGTGGTTAGGGTTAGTGTTTTGAAAAATCTCTGTACAAAGATTTGAACTTCTAATAACACCAGTATGTGAGTTTGGATTTGCTCTGTTTGCATTATCTTTAAAACATAAAAAAGGAGAACCAGTTTCAAAATAAGATGTAAGAATTTTTTTCCATAGATCCTTAGCTTTTACCCTTTCTTTTATAAGACTTTCATTATTTTCATACTCTATATATTTTTCAGTAAATTCATCACCGTAAAGTGTAGCCAAATCTCTAACATCATAAGGATCAAAAAGTGTCCAAATTGCATCTTCTTGCACGCGCTGCATAAAAATATCATTTAGCCACATTGCAGGAAATAAATCATGAGCACGACGACGCTCTTCGCCAGAATTTTTCTTCAAATCTAAAAAATCATTTATATCTATATGCCATGGTTCCATATAAACAGCAATTGCACCTTTTCGTGTACCTAACTGATCAACCGCAATGGCAATATCATTTGTAATCTTTAAAAATGGTATAGTACCACCAGCTGCATTTTTATGACCATCTATGAATGAACCCATTGATCTTATCCCAGTCCAATCCCAGCCAATTCCTCCACCAAATTTAGAAAGCATTGCCATCTCTTGATAAGAGTCAAAAATACCTTCAATATTGTCAGGAGTAGAACCAATGTAACAAGATGAAAGTTGATGTCTTGTTGTCCTAGCATTTGAAAGGGTTGGAGTTGCAAGCATAACTTCAAACTGAGATATCATGTCATAGAACTTTATAGCCCACTCATGCTTGTTTTCTTCTCTTTGGGCTAGAAACATTGATATAGCCATAAACATATGTTGAGGAAGCTCTATCGGATTAGAATTGCTGTCTTTGATTAAATATCTGTCGTAAAGAGTTTTTACCCCTAGATAGTTAAACTCAAAGTCGCGTTCAGGTTTTATATGCTTTTGTAGTTTTTCAATATCATACATCTCTTTAAGACCTAAAAGAAGACGGCCTTCTTTAACACCACGATCAAAATATTTTTCTAAAGAGCAATAACCTGTAAAACCATTAACTTGATGATAAAGATCAAATATAAATAGACGAGATGCAACAAATGTCCAGTTAGGAGCATCAACATCTATCTTATCAACTGCTGTTTTGATAAGTGTCAGCTGTATCTCTTTTGATGTAATTCCATCGCGAAATAAAATTTTTGCATCTACCTCTAATTCACTTTGTGATACATTGGATAAATCTTTAACTGCTGCTGATGTATATTTTTGAATTTTTGTAATATCAAGCGGTTCTGTCCTGCCATTTCTTTTTATAACTGTAATCATTAATTATCCTAAAATTTATTTGTTAAATACTCTATCAAATATTTTATCTACATTTTTTGTGTAGTAGTCATAGTTAAAACATTCACGAATTTGCTCTTCACTTAACGACTCTCTTAGTTCATCGTCTGCTAAAAGATGCTTAAGATATAGCGACTCACCATTTTCATCTGTAGTAGGCTTACCTTGTTGAATCTCTTCCCAAACTTTCATAGCATTCCTTTGGACAATTCTATAAGCATCTTCACGGCTTACACCTTGAAGTGGAAGTTCAAGTAAAACTCTTTGAGAAAAAACAAGCCCACCAGTTAGGTTTAGATTTTTCATCATATTTTTGGGATATACAGTAAGGTTTGCTATAACATTATTCATACGATGTAGCATAAAATCTGTAGTTATGAAAGCATCTGGCAACCAAAATCTTTCAGTAGAAGAGTGGCTAATATCTCTCTCATGCCATAGGGCTACATTTTCCATAGCTGGTATTGCATAAGCTCTAATCATTCTTGCTAATCCTGTTATATTTTCTGTTAGGATTGGATTGCGTTTGTGTGGCATTGCAGATGACCCTTTTTGTCCTTTTGCAAAATATTCTTCACATTCATAAACTTCTGTTCTTTGCCAATGACGAACCTGAACAGCAAACTTTTCAATAGTAGAAGCCATTAATGCTAAAGCAGTTGCAAGTCTTGCATATCGATCTCTTTGAATTACTTGATTAGAAGCTGGAGCTGGTTTTAATCCTAGCTCTTCACAAGTATATTCTTCTAGCTCTAATGGTCCATGAGCAAAGTTACCCATAGCTCCGCTAACTTGACCTACGCATATAACAACCATAGTTTGTTCTAGATTCTCTAAGTGCCTAGCCATCTCATCATACCAGACGCACAACACAAGACCAAATGTTATAGGCTCACCATGGATACCATGACTCCTACCAACCATAAGAGTCATCTTATGCTCCTCTGCACGTTTTTTGATAGACTCCATAATCATTTTAACATCTTTAATGATTAGCTCTAAAGAGTCTTTCATCTGAAGTGCTACAGCAGTATCGATAGTATCAGAGCTTGTCATACCATAGTGAAACCATCTTGATTCGTCACCGAGTGTTTCAGATACGCTTGTTGTGAATGCTATAAGGTCGTGACGAGTCACAGCCTCTATCTCATCTATCCGCTTAATATCAAAACCAGCATTTTTAATAATCTTATCTGCATCTTCTTGTGGTATCTTTCCAAGTTTAGCCCAAGCTTTAACAACAGCTTTTTCTACATCTAGCCAAGCTTGGTATTTTGCTTGGTAAGTCCATTTTGAAGCCATCTCTTCTCGTGAGTATCTATCTATCATTTATCATACCTTATAATATTTATATTGTTTTTTATGCTATTATTCACATAATTTAAGTTAATAATTTTACATAAACTTTATTAAATAATTGATTAAACAAGGAAAAAATTTTGCCATTTATTTTAAAAAAGTTGTATAGCCCAAAAAAGCAAAGAGCATTCAAGTTTCTTGTAAATGAGCTAGGCTATACTCAGCGTGAATCTCAAAGACTTATCGCCAATGGCAGGTTGTTTATAAATGGCGAAGCTATGACAGTACCAACAGCTGAAGTTGAAGGTGAATTTGAATTTATACAATATAAACCAAGTACTAGAAATTTAGCTCCCCATGCTGTATATGATAAATTTGTTTTATTTGATAAGCCTAGCGGTGTTTTAATTCATCCACAAAATAGAGATACACAATATTCGCTCGTAGATGAATTAAAGTATCAATTTGGATTAGATGCAAATATAGCTCATAGAATTGATCAAGAGACAAGTGGACTTGTGTTGTGCGCGAGAGATAAGCAAAGCGAAAAAGATATAAAAGCTATGTTTGAATTTCGTAACATACAAAAAAAATATTTAGCTTTAGTCCATGGAGAATTGAAAAAAGAATTAATTATTGAAGAGCCACTGCTAAGAAAAGAAGATGAAAGTGCATTGGTAAGAATGATAGTAAAAGTCCATCCAGATGGAAAAGCATCTAAAACTACAGTTGCTCCAGTAAAATATTTTTCACAAACAAATATGACCTTAGTTGAATGTAAACCTTTTACTGGAAGACAACATCAAATTAGAGTACATTTGTTTCACGTGAAACATCCAATCGTTGGAGATCCAATATATGGGCAAAATGATGCTGATGTGGTTAAATTTTTAGATAAAAAAATAACCGCACTACAAAGAATAAAAAATAGCGGAGCGTCACGGTTGTTGCTTCATGCGAGCAAGCTAGAGTTTGAGTTGTATAATAAAAATTATATTTTTCAAAGTAAAGATGATTTTTTAAAAATAATTAAACAAATTGTGAATAACTAAAAAACAAAAAAATTCTTTAATTTATACAAAAAATAATAAATTTTTATGATTCGCATGAAAGGGCTTATTGTAGGGCTTTAAGGCAAATAAAATTTTGTATATTTAAGAATAGATTTATATAAATTATTTCTTAAAACAAAGGTAAATTTTTGAATTTCTTATTTATAACATAAGGCTTATTCACAACTTATAACAATGTGTGAATAGGGCACATTTTAAGTAAATTTTGTAATCTTTTTATTTAAATTATATTACTTTAAAAAAGAAAATATTTTTTTAGATAATTTATTTATAAGAATAAGAGGGTATTATTAGATTTATAAACGACCTTCCTGGTGTGTTGGTTGTTTTTCATTTATAAAAACACCATATTTAGACATCATTATAGCGTCTGATTATTTTTTTAACTCGATTTTTTAAATTACGAAGAGCCTCAACACTAGTTTTGCCATCTGCAGTTAAATTTTCAAAACCTTCATCAAATTGTGCTTTTGCAATCCAGCCAATTTTTTTATGGTACTTTATCCCTACAAATCTGATATCTCCAAAATGTTCTTCACATAAATCATATATTCTTTTAATTCTTTGCGTATTTGTTTTTTTTTCAGCCATCTGTTCCCCTTTTTTAGTTTTAATAATTTTATCATAACTTAGGTTACATTATAAATACAATTTATTAAAAGCTTATGAAAATGCTATAATTCGTTAAATTAAGTAAACTTATCCCAAGGAAGAAAATGAGTCAAAAATATAAAAGGATTGTTTTTAAAGTTGGAAGTGGTGTTTTAACTGAGAATAATAAGATAGCAAAAGATAGAATGTTAGCGCTTGTATCATTGTTAGCTGGATTAAAATCTGATTATGAAATTATTTTAGTGACCTCTGGAGCAGTATCAGCTGGTTATACTGCTTTACAGCTTGACAGAAGCATCAAAATAAGTAAAAAAGTATTGGCAGCTGTTGGACAGCCTATACTGATGAGTAGTTACAAAAATAAATTTGAGATATATGGTATTGATACTGCTCAAATACTTTTAACTGAAGATGATTTTGATTCTCGTGAGAGAACAGAGATATTTAGACAAATCATAAATACAACACTCAAGCATGGAATCTTGCCAATTGTTAATGAAAATGATATTTCTACAACTGAAGAGCAACTGTTTGGTGATAATGATCAGCTATCAGCTCATGTAACTTATTATACAAATTCGGATTTGCTTATAATATTAAGCGATATAGACGGATATTACGATTCTAACCCATCTCAAAATCCAGATGCTAAGATGTTAAAAATTATGCGAGAGATAACGGATGAATTATTGACTCAAGAAGAGATGCCAACGCACGAGTTTGCAAGTGGTGGTATTGTTACAAAATTAAAAGCAGCTAGTTATTTGATGAGCAAAGATAAGGAGATGTTTTTATGCAGTGGATATGATTTAAAATCCGCTAAGGAGTTTATAACAAAAAATATTTACAATAAAGGTACACTTTTTACTAACAAATCATAAATAATTTAGATTTTGTTAGTCTTCTTTCTTGTCTTCACTTGTAGCAGCTTTTAAAAAACCTACAACTCCCACAATAAATACAATAACTAAAAACACAATTTGAAATATATCTACATAACTCAAAATATCTCCTTTTTTAGAGGTGCCCCTTATAAATATTAAAACTTACTTTGTTCTTTTAGTTGACCACACGCTGCACTTATATCTATACCTTTGGAATCACGAATAGTACAAAGCAGACCATGTTTTATTAAATATTCTTGGAAGTTTATCATATCTTTTAGCTCTGGTCTGTCATAATCGCTTTGTGGGTAAGGATTAAAGTATATTAAATTTACTTTTGCTTTTATTCCATGCAGTAGCTTTATAAGTTTTTTAGCAGAGGCGATATCATCATTTTTATTTTTTATAACAAGATATTCAAACATAACACGTTTTCGTGTGTCTATTGGAAAGCGTTTAACTGCTTGGATAATAGAGTTAATGTTGTGAGCTTTGTTCATGGGGATAAGTTCAGTTCTAAGTTTATCATCAACAGCATGAAGCGAAATAGCTATATGAACGCCCAAATTCATAGCTCCCAATTGGTCTATTTTATTGCTTAAGCCGCTTGTGGATACAGTTTGACGTTTTCCTCCAATAGCTAAGCCCTCTTCTTCTTTAAAAATTTCAATCGCTTTTGCTAAGTTATCTAGATTATCAAGTGGTTCGCCCATTCCCATATACACGATATTAATTTTGCGATTGTGTTTATGGTTATTATCTCTCTTTAAACTAACTACTTGGGCTACAATCTCTGCTGCAGTCAAATCTCTTGTAAATCCACCCTTAGCCGTTAAACAAAAAGAACATCCTACCTTACATCCAATTTGAGTTGAAACGCAAATAGTATATTTTGCTTCTTGAATAACTTCTCCACTATCATCAAGCTGCGTATCTTTCATCTTTAACCACACGGCTTCTATAGTTTTTCCATCTTGAAGTTCAAGTAAATATTTAATTGTTCCGTCGATTGATTTTTCTTTTTTGATGATTTTTATTGGATTAACTATATAAGTTTGAGCTAGTTCTTCTTTTAAAGACTTAGGGATATTTTTCATATCATCGAAATTATCCGCATAGTTATGATATAGCCATCCAAAAATTTGTTTTACTCTAAAACTAGGTTTTATAAGTGCAAATAACTCTTTTTGAGTGTAATTTAGCAACGATGGTTTTATCATGTTGTTAGTTCTTTTATTCTTGTTTTTACATGTTGTGTTAGTAAATCTTTTGCTTTAGTGTGATTTTTTAAAAAATCTTCATGTGCATTTGAATCTGTGTAATTGGTTATGCAAAAAACCCCACCAGCAGGGATATTAAATTCTTGTGCAATTTTTAAAATAGAATAAAATTCCATATTTTCTATCTCAATTCCAAGCTTTAAAAATTTTGATGTTAGCTCTTTGTTAGTAGATATATAGTTAGATGAGTTTACTACTATATCTTTTTTATCTTCAGTATTAGTAGATACTACATTATCAAGAGGAGTGTAAGCATCATTAGATAAAAAAGCTAGTTCTACATTAGAAGCTGTTTTTGATTCTATTATATCAAATATTTTATGAGTACCATAGCTACCAGCGCTACCAACAAATAGTAAAAATTCTGGTTTATCAAATAAACAAAGCCGAGTTAGGTTCATAGCAGTTTCAATAAGTCCTATCCCCATAGGTTGAGCAAAATCAAAAGTCTCATTATTTCCAGCACATATTATCATTTAAAGTCTCACAGGAATGTTTTGTTCATGCAAATAGTGTTTTAAATCCATTATGTCAATCTCTTTGTAGTGAAAAATACTAGCTGCAAGTGCAGCATCAGCCCCACACACAAATGCCTCTTTTATATGTTGCATTGTTCCTGCTCCACCACTGGCAATCACGGGTACATTTACAGCGTGAGAAATTTGTTCAGTGATGTTTAACTCAAAACCAGCTTTAGTTCCATCTGCATCCATAGAGGTAAGAAGAATCTCTCCACACCCTCTATCAACAACTTCTTTTGCCCATTCTACCGCATCTAACCCTGTATCAACTCTGCCACCATTTAAAAATACATGGTACTTATCACCTGTTTTTTTAACATCTATTGCAGTTACAATACATTGAGAGCCAAAGCGTTTAGCTCCCTCATCTATTAGAGTTGGTCTTTTAATAGCTGCCGAGTTTACGCTTACTTTATCACAACCTACATTTAAAAGTTTATAAATATCATCCAGTTTTCTTATGCCACCGCCAACAGTTAAAGGGATGAAAATTTCACGCGCAACCTCCGCAACTATATCTACAATGGTGTCACGATTATCAGATGATGCAGTAATATCTAAAAATGTAAGTTCGTCAGCGCCCTCTTCGTTATATCGACGAGCTACTTCAACAGGGTCTCCTGCATCTTTGAGACCAACAAAGTTTATGCCTTTAACAACGCGCCCATCTTTAACATCAAGACATGGGATGATTCTTTTTGCAAAATAGTTCAATTATTACACCTTTGTTTGTATATTGTAATTATACACTCTAGGGCTTATATTTAGATATACCCTATAGCTAATTTAGAATTAATGAATATATATAATAAAAATTGTTTTTATATATTAGCTATCTATAAGTATAAGTAGTGTAAACTTACATTCATGAATAGTAATACTGTTATGCCAAAAAAAAAATTTGGTCAAAATTTTTTAAAAGATGAAGCAGTTTTACATAAAATCATCCAATCGATGCCCAACAATGCAAATAAAATTGTTGAAATTGGACCTGGTTTAGGTGATTTAACTAAATATTTAGTAGATGTCAAAAGTGTAGAAGCTTTTGAGGTTGATACCGATTTGTGTAAGATATTACAAAAGAAGTTTAAAAAAGAGATTGATACCAAACAGTTCCACTTAAATTGTGGGGACGTACTCAATGTTTGGAAGAGCAGCTTAGATGGACATCTAATAGATGAGCCTTATGATTTGGTAGCAAATTTGCCATATTATATAGCTACAAACATCATTTTAAAAGCACTCGCAGATCCAATGTGTAAAAACATACTTGTAATGACTCAACTAGAAGTTGCAGAAAAATTTTGTGCAGAGGTGGGGAAAAAGATATTTGGCTCTTTGGGAATAATAACTCAAAGTGTAGGAAAAGCGCGTATTGTAGCGCAAGTTCCACCAACTGCTTTTGAGCCACCACCAAAAATTGATTCCGCGGTTTTTTTAATACAAAAAGAAAAAGATAGAAGCGATAGAGATTTCGAGAATATGCTTAGAGTTGCATTTACACAACCTCGGAAAACTCTTATGAAAAATCTATCTTCAAAGTATGAAAAAGCCAAACTTTTAGAAGTTTTTGAAGAACTTAATCTTATACTAACAATTCGACCTCATCAAGTAAACACTAAGGACTATCACCAACTCTATAATAAAATAATATAATTAACAAGGAGTTTGGATGGAAAATGAAAATAATGGCAATGTGCAAGAAACAGAAGTAGATGGTAATACAAAAGATACCCCTACACCTGCTCAAGATCGCAAGCCTAATCCTAACCAAAATCGTAACAACAACCAAAGTAAGGCTAGAAATACTAATTCTAAACAAAACCCTAACCAAAACCGGAATAAAGGTGGGCGTGGACGTCGTCGTCAAAGTGCGCCAGTAGATGAAAATCTTAAAAAATTTGTAACTATAAATCAAGAAGGGCACAAACAAAGACTTAATCCACACTTTAAGCTTGATTTGAACTCAAAAGAAAAAATCCGCATCACTCCACTTGGTGGGCTTGGTGAGATTGGTGGAAATATTACAGTTTTTGAAACTCAAAATGAAGCAATCTTAGTTGATGTTGGTATGAGTTTCCCAGATGAGGATATGCATGGTGTTGATATCTTAGTGCCTGATTTTTCATATATTCGTGAAATAAAAGACAAAATCAAAGCTGTAGTTATTACTCATGCTCACGAAGATCATATTGGTGCGATACCTTATCTTTATAAAGAGATGCAATTTCCTATATATGCATCACCGCTACCTCTTGCTATGATAGGCAATAAATTTGACGAGCATCATATTAAAGAATTTAGAAGATATTTTAATCCTGTTGAAAAAAGAAAAATTTATGAGATAGGTGAAGATTTTAAAGTAGAGTGGATGCATATGACTCACTCAATTCTTGATAGCTCATCTTTAGCAATTACAACAGGAGCTGGTACAATTATTCATACTGGTGACTTTAAAATTGATCATACACCAATAGATGGATATACGGCAGACTTACATAGATTAGCACATTATGGGGACAAGGGCGTATTGTGTCTTTTAAGTGACTCTACTAATTCATACAACGAAATTGCAACGCCATCTGAGCTGAGCGTAGCACCAGCTTTAGATAGAGTGTTTTCTAAAGCTGAAGGGCGTGTAATTCTTTCAACTTTTAGCTCAAATATTCACCGCGTATATCAGGCAATTCAGTATGGTATAAAGTATGGTCGTAAAATTTGTGTAATAGGGCGTTCAATGGAGCGTAATATTGAAATAGCAATGCAATATGATTATATCAAACTACCAAAAAATGCTTTTATTGAGCCAGATCAAATTGCACATATGAGTGATAAAGATGTTCTAATAGTTACTACTGGTTCTCAAGGTGAGCCTAGCTCAGCTTTATTTAGAATGAGCATAGGGGAGCATAGGCATGTAAAAATTAAACCGACTGATTTAATTGTTCTTTCATCTCGTGCTATTCCTGGTAATGAGGGAAGTATCTCTGGAATGTTAAATCATCTACAGCGTGCTGGTGCTTCAATATTTCGTGATAAAGCTATCCATGTATCTGGTCATGCTGGAATTGATGAACAAAAACTTATACTTCGTCTAGTGAATCCTAAGTTCTTTTTGCCAGTCCATGGTGAATATAATCATGTTATGAGACATAAAGAAACTGGTATTGTGTGTGGAGTGCCTGAGCGTAACATACATATCATGAATGATGGAGATACTATTGAAATTGCTCCAAAATATATGAGAAAAGTAAAATCAGTCCGTACGGGTAAAACATATATTGATAATCAAAGCAATAACAAGATTGAAGATGATATCGTAATTGATCGCCAAAAGCTTGCATCAGAGGGTATTGTTATGATTGTTGTTCAAGTTGATGGGCAACATGGAAAAATGCTATCTAAACCAAAAGTTACTACATTTGGTATAGTAGCAGACAAGCAGGATAAATTCTTTGCTAGAGAGATAGAAGAAGTGCTAGAGCATTTCTTGGTAAACATAAAAGATGGATTGCTTGAAAATGGTAGAGCTATGGAAAATGATTTAAGACAAGTTGTTCGTAAGCATATCTACCGTAAAATGAAAAAATATCCACTTATTGTTCCTCATGTATTTATTCAATAACTAAATAGACTCCTTGGCATGTGAGAGCTTATTTTCACATTGTTATGTATTTAAAACTCTTTAGGCTTAATGAAAGCCACTGTTAAGTGAGATAAGAGTAAGGTAAAGGATATCTAAATAGGGGTATTTTTTTATGGTAAAAAATTTATATACAATCTCACTAAGTATAGTGATGGTGCTTTTTTCTGGTTGTTTTGAGAGTGAAAATAATAATACTACAAGCCCAAGCAGTAGCTCCTCGCCCATCGAGAGCAATTTATCAATTGCTAATCCTGACACAACTTCGCCAGCTATAACACTAATAGGTAGTACAATTGTAAATTTAATTGTTGGCGATATTTATACAGACGCAGGAGCTGTCGCAAATGATAATATAGATGGAAATATCACAGCAGATATAACTGTAGAAAATCCAGTAGATACATCAATAGCAGGAACCTACGCAATTACTTATAATGTAGCAGATGCTGCAGGCAATGAAGCAATACAAGTTAGCAGAATAGTGATAGTTGCATCAGACATAATCATGCCCGTTCTTGGCGAAATCGAGATTGATTCCATTGTTGTTGGCATCACTTATAATGAAGAGTTAATCACATCAAGCAATACAACTGTAGAAATTAACGGAGGCAACTCGATTGCCAATCAAATTATTTTTTCTAACTCGCCAGACAATACAATTCAAATCAATGCTGATCTGAGCACATATACAATTGACAATAATTTTACAGTGGATATTACCGCAAACATCGAGGATGATGCTTTAAATGCAGACTCCACAAAAATAACAGTAATAATAAATCCATGAAATAGGAATAAAGTGTTCATACGCAGGAGAAATTTATGATAAACAAAGCAATTATTTTAGCAAAGGTCTGTATTTTTATGCTGATTTACAGCAACAGTGTGTTTGCACAAAGTGTTGTTAGCATTCAAATTCAAGAACAAACTGGCAATCCTCACATAAATGAACACATCAGTTTTGGTCATGTTTTCAAGCAGGGCGATGTAGTTGCTGAAAACAGCCTGTTTGCCAGTTCAGGTGGCGATACAATAGCTTTACAGGTGAATAAAAAAAGCACGCATGAGGATGGCTCGTTACGACACGCTGTTTTGTCTTTAAAATTAGACAGCATCAATGCTAATGAGCTGGTAGATATTAAGCTCAAAGCTGGGCAATCATCATTGTCAGGGAGTAATCTACAGCTCGCTGATTTGATATCTTCGGGTTTTTCTTCATCTATTGATTTTGTGTTAGGAGGTGTAAATTATACCGCAAGCCTAAGCGATGGTATTGTTGAGGGGAATGTACAAAATTGGCTCGAAGGTCCGCTGGCTGCTGAATGGCTGGTTCGGGCTTCGCTCAAGAATGCGCAAGGTGTGGTTCACCCACATCTAATAGTTCGTTTTAATGTCAGAACCTATGCAGGATTTGTTAAAACAAAATTGGATGTGATTGTTGAAAATAATTGGTCGTATGTTGCCAATCCACAAGATTTCACTTACGACGTTACCGTGAATGTAGAAGGTCAATCCGTTTATAATAAAGTAGGGTTAGAGCATTTTAGCCAAGCCAGATGGAAAAAACCTTTTGGAATAACGGTGATACAGGTTTAGAGGTGATTTTTGACAAAAATTATTTGATGCAAACACGCGCTTTTCCAAATTATGACCTATCTTTACAAATACCTGAAGTAACTTTGAGTGATATTGAAAGTGAAATTAATGCCTCAAACAATGAACCAATGGGAGTTTCAGTTATTAACCCTTATATGCTTGGAGGTGGTGGTCGTCCAGAGATTGGGCCACTACACAAATGGAGTTCTACTTATCTGTTAAGTATGGATAAAAGAGCCAAAGAAGCAATGATGAAAATTGGTACTTCAGGCGGTAGTTGGTCTATTCACTATCGTGATAAAAACACAGACCTACCAATATCTGTATTAGATTACCCTTATGCATCGCTTCTTGCAGGTGGTTTTAGTACAACCAATCCAAACACTGGACAAAACGAAGCTTTTGCTAGTTGTGATGATTGTAACTCTCCATATTCACATGATGCAGCACATCAACCTTCATTTGCTTACACTCCTTATTTAATTACTGGAGATCATTTTTACCTCGAAGAACTTATGTTTTGGTCAAGTTTTAATATACTTTGGAATCACCCTGCTAATAGAAATCACAAAGAAGGTTTAATAAAAGCTAATCAGGTTAGAGCTCAAGCGTGGATGTTACGAACCATAGGACAAGCAGCTTATATTACACCAGATGATCATCCTCTAAAAAGTTATTATGTGGATGTTATTAATAATAACCTTACATACTACAACAATAGATATTTAGTAGATTCCACTACCTTCAGCCCTCTTGGTTTTGTAACACAAAGTTACGCAATAAATCATGCGGAGGGAAGAGGGAACCCATCTTGGATGGATGATTTCTTCACCTGGTCTATAGGCTACTTAAAAGCATTAGATTTTCAAGGCGCAAGCCCGTTGTTAGAGTGGAAAGTAACATCAGCTGTAGAGCGCATGACTAATGAAAATTATTGTTGGATATTAGGGTCTGCTTATTTTATGGTAGTGAGAGATGGTCCTAATAATCCGCTATATACCACTTTTACAGAGGCATATAATGAAACTGTAAATGTAAGTTTTCCTGAAGTTGCTGGTTTGGAATGTGGTAGCCAAGCAATGGCTGATGCTTTAGGTTATAATTTAGGAGAGATGTATGGATACTCAGCCAGTACAGTAGGTTATCCCGCAAACTTGCAGATTGCACTTGCCGTTGCCGCAGAAACTTCGTACCCAAACGCTGAATTAGCTTGGAAAGTATTTGAGAGTCGTTCAAATAAACCCAATTATGCTAACTCTCCTCAATTTGCAATAGTACCTGTTTTTTTTGAAAAATATTGACCCACTTTTTTGAAAACTTTTGACCCACCTCTGTAGCAAATAAACTACACTTCTGTTATAAAAAATAATAGAAGGAAAGAGGAGTGATAAGAATGGAAGAT
>JAKISX010000005.1 GCA_021648405.1 Sulfurimonas sp.
CTATAATTTTTGGTTTTAATTCTTCAATATTTAACATATTAAACTCTTTTCCTTACTCAAAATAACTCATAGTTTTATATCCGCCATCTTGAAGATATACATCTTTAGTCATTAATTTTAAATCACTAGCCATCATATCATCTACAAGTTCTTTAAGTTTATATTCTCTTTTCCAGCCTAGTTTTTGTTCTGCTTTTGTTGGGTCACCTAAGAGTAAGTCAACTTCTGTTGGTCTAAAGTATTTTGGATCAACACAAACAACTTCTTTTCCTATCTCTATTTGATACTCTGGGCTTGAGCAAGATACTACAAATGCTTTTTCATCTACACCATCACCTTTAAACTCTAATTCTATACCAGCATATTTAAATGACATTTTTACGAAATCTCTTACCGTTGTAGTCTCTCCTGTCGCAATTACCCAGTCTTCAGGTTCATCTGCTTGAAGTATTAACCACATCATTTGTACATAGTCTTTAGCATGACCCCAATCTCTTTTTGCATCAAGATTTCCAAGGTAAAGTTTATCTTGTAATCCTAATGCTATCTTAGATGCAGCACGAGTAATTTTTCTAGTTACAAATGTCTCACCTCTAACAGGTGATTCATGATTAAACAATATCCCATTACATGCAAACATACCATAAGCCTCTCTGTAGTTTACAGTTATCCAGTATGCGTACATTTTAGCAACAGCATAAGGACTTCTAGGGTAAAAAGGTGTTGTTTCACTTTGAGGTGTCTCTTGGACTTTTCCATATAATTCTGACGTACTTGCTTGATATATTTTTGTTTTTTTTGTTAATCCCAAAAGTTTTACAGCTTCGAGTATTCGTAGTGTTCCTGTTCCATCTGCATTAGCAACATACTCAGGTATTTCAAAAGACACAGCAACATGACTCATAGCAGCAAGGTTATATATCTCATCTGGTTGTGTTTCTTGAATAATTTTAGTTAAATTCATACTATCTGTCATATCACCATAGTGAAGAATTAGATTTCTATTCTCTACATGTGGATCTTGATATAGATGGTCTATGCGGTCTGTATTAAAAAGTGAGCTTCTTCTTTTTATACCATGAACAATGTAACCTTTTTTTAGTAAAAATTCTGCTAAATAACTTCCATCTTGTCCTGTTATTCCGGTTATTAATGCTACTTTTTTTGACATCTACTTAATCCCTTTTATAATCATCTTCTAGTCTCTCTATATCATCTTCACCTGTATAACTACCTACTTGAACCTCTATTATAACTAAAGGTTCATTAGAATTATTTAAAAGTCTATGGATGTCACCCGCTTTTATATATGTAGATTCATTTTCATTTAATGTAAAAGTATTTTCATTTATAGTTACTGTTGCCTCTCCACTAACTACTACCCAATGCTCATTTCTATGTTTATGCCTTTGAAGTGAAAGTCTTTTATCTGGTTTTACTTCTATTCTTTTTATTTTATAACCATTACTATCTTCAAGAACTGTATAACTTCCCCACGGTCTATACCCTGTCAAATGAATATTATGCAACTCCGTAGTTTTTTTAATCTCGCTAACTACTTGTTTTACTTTTTGAGAGCTCCCTTTTTTACTGACAAGTAGCGCATCGCCAGTATCTACTATAATCATATCTTCAATATCAATAGTTGCTATTTTTTTTTCATTTCCATATATCAAATTATTTTTTGAGTCTATTGAGATATGTTTTTCATTTATCGTGTTATTATTTTCATCTTTTGGCAACTCTTCAAAAAGAGCATCAAAACTTCCAACATCTGACCAATTTATATCTGATGGGATAACTTTTACTTTATTTGATTTTTCCATTACAGCATAATCTATGCTGTCTTCTGGGATATTTGTCATATTTTCATGAGATATACGAATTATATTAGATTCCCAATCAAGTTGGGAATGACGAAAAGCGCCGTGCTTGACACCACCGTCATTCTTGTGCTTGACACAAGAATCTAAAGCATTTTCACATGCCTTATATATTTCAGGAGAAAATTTTTGTAGCTCTTCAAGGAAAATCCCTGCTTTAAAACAAAACATTCCTGAATTCCAATAAAAATTTCCTGCGTCAACATATTTTTGAGCAGTTTGAACATCTGGTTTTTCATGAAAAGCTTTTACATCAAGCCCAATAGCTTCTATATATCCAAATCCAGTTTCAGCAAAAGTTGGGGTTATTCCAAATGTTACTAAAAAATTATCATTTGCTAACTTTTGTGCTTGAAGTAAAACTTTTTTATACTCTATTTCATCTTTTATAAGATGATCTGATGGCGTAACTAAAACTATCTCATCATAATCAAGTGCCATACAAGCTAAAGCAATCGCAGGAGCAGTATTTCGACCTATTGGCTCTAGTAAATATCTACTTTCGTCATTCTGAACTTGATTCAGAATCTCGCTTGTCTCTTGCATCTGATCAAGTGCTAAAAAATATTGTTCTGTATTTGAGACAATAAATTGACTATCACAAACTTTAGAATTTCTTTCAACTGTTAGTTGAAACAATGATTTATCATCAAATAGTTTTACAAACTGCTTAGGCATAAGTGTACGGCTAATTGGCCACAATCTTGTACCACTTCCACCGCATAATATTATATTAATCATAGAGCTTCCTAACTATCTTTATTAAAAATATCACGAGTATAAACTTTATCTTCAACATCTCTAATATCCTCTGAAAGTCTATTTGCAACTATAACATCATTCATCTTTTTAAACTCCTCTAAATCTTTTATAACTTTTGAGTGAAAAAACTCATCCTCTTTGAGATGTGGCTCATAAACAACAACTTTAGTACCCTTTGCCTTTATCCGCTTCATAATTCCTTGAATAGCTGATGCTCTAAAATTATCGCTCCCACTTTTCATAACAAGTCTATATATTCCAACTATTTTTGAATTACTTACTGGGTTAGATTCCCAATCAAGTTGAGAATGACAAGATTTTAATTTTTTTATTATACTATCTGCTATAAAATCTTTTCTTGTAATGTTTGCTTCAACTATGGAGCTGATAAGAGAGTTTGGAACATCTTTATAGTTAGCACGAAGTTGCTTAGTGTCTTTAGGCAGACAATACCCACCATAACCAAATGATGGATTATTATAATGATTACCAATCCTTGGGTCTAACCCAACTCCATTAATTATATCTTTAGAGCTTAGTCCATGAGTTTGAGCACGCTTGGATTTCTCACCAACAATAATTCTACTTGGATGAAGGTTATCATAAAGAGCACTTCCCTCTCTTAAAAATTCTGGCGAAAAAATTATATTTGTAGTATTAAATTTTTTATTTATAGACTTTGTAAATCCAACTGGAACTGTTGATTTTATAACCATAGTAGCATCTGGATTTATTTCAAGTACATCTTTTATAACCACTTCAACTAATGAAGTATCAAAATAATTAGTATCAGGGTCATAATCTGTAGGGGTAGATATAATTATAAAATCAGCATCTTTATATGCTTCTTTTTTATCTAGTGTAGCTCTGAAGTTTAAATTTTTGTTTTTTAAATACTCACTTATCTCTTTATCTTCAATTGGGGATATTTTATTATTTAACATCTCAACTTTTTGAGGCATTATATCTAGTGCAACTACCTCATTATGAAGGGCAAGTAAAATTCCGTTTGAAATACCTACATAGCCCGTACCAACTATTGCTATTTTAACCATATTCATAATACCTTATATACTTTACAATATTTAAAGTATTATAGCTTAGATTTCTTTTTGTTGATTTAAATTAAAAAAAGCACTTTTGTTATTTATACCACCCCAACTTGTCAAGACAACTTTTTAAAAAATCTAATTCCCTAAAAATATGCTACCCTATGCTACATATTCACCAGAATTAGTTAAGAAACTCTACTTTACATTTATAATCGTCCATAAAAATTTGTTTTGACTTTAAGCACAAAATCAGTAATATTTTTATAGTCTATAACAAACTAAATATAAAGAATAAAAATGTCAAATAGATTAGAAAAAGAAGATTCGCCATACTTACAACAACATAAAGAAAATCCAGTTGATTGGTACCCTTGGAGTGATGAGGCGTTTAAAAAAGCACAAAATGAAAACAAAGCTATATTTATAAGTATTGGTTATTCAACTTGTCATTGGTGTCATGTTATGGGGGAGAGAGTATTTGAAAATCAAGAATGTGCGGATATTTTGAATGAGAGTTTTGTTTGTATAAAGGTTGATAGAGAAGAGAGACCAGATATAGATATACATTATCAAGAGGTACATGAACTTTTAAATCGCCGTGCTGGTGGTTGGCCAACAAGCATCTTTTGTACACCTCAAAACAAACCATTTTTTGCACGAACTTACATAGCCCCTGAATCTACTCAAGATTCTATTGAGGGTATGGGCTTTATTGACTTAACAAAACTAATATCACAAAAAATCCAACAAAATGATGAAAGGCTGTTTAAAAATGCTGATGAAATTGAAAGCTTTTTAAATCATTATGAGCATCCAAAAGAAGCTACTGTTTTAAAAGAAGATTTTTACAAAGATTTTCTTCATCAAGTTAAAAATAATTATGATACTAAATTTGGTGGTTTTTCAATTGCACCAAAGTTTCCTCAAGTAAATACGCTCAATACTCTATTGGTAATAGATAAACTTTATGATGATAAATCAGCTAGAGCAATGATTAAAAATACTCTAAAAAACATGATTGTTGGTGGTTTATGGGATGAAAAAGATGGTGGATTTTGTAGATATGCTATGGATGAGCAATGGCGTGAACCACATCATGAGAAGATGCTTTATGATAATGCTCTACTTTGCGAACTTTACGCAAAAGCCTATCTGTTTTACAAAGATGAATTTTATTTAGATATTGCTAAAAAAACTGCTGATTTTTGTTTAAAACAGATGAGTGAAAAAAATCTATTTTATAGTGCTAGAGATGCTGATAAAAAAAATCTGTTTGATAAAAAAATTCAAACTTCTTGGTCTAGCATGATGATAAATGCACTATTTACATTGGGCAGTATTGATTCAAAATATAATAAAATGGCAATTGATAGTTTAGCCTCTCTTCTTAAAACAATGTACATTAATGATAAGCTTTATCACACTACTCTTATTCATAAAACTCCAAAAATTGAAGCATTTTTAGAAGATTATGCCTATCTTAGCAAAGCTCTTATCACTGCATATAATTTTACTGCAAAAGATATATATCTTATTCATGCTCAAAAATTTGTAAATACTGCACTAGAGAGGTTTTATAAACTTGGAAAATGGAACTTTAGTGATGGAGAATTTGAAACAATAGCTGAAATATCTGATAATACTTACACTAGCAGTGTAGCTATAATTGTTGAATCTTTATTTTCACTTGGATTACTTTTAGAAGATGAAAAATACACTCATTTTGCCTTTAAAACTTTAGAGTATAACTCTTATGAACTAGGAAGAAGAGGTGTCATTTATCCAAAAATGATAGAGCAAGTTTTACGCTATGTTAAGGGTAATAGGGTTATAAAAACATCAAAAGATAATTTAAATAAAAACATATATAAACTAGCATCATTAAAATATCCATTTATCTCCTTTAAATCTGACATAACAGATGCAAAATTCATGATTTGTGGCGAAAAAAGCTGTTTTGCAAATACTAAAGATATAGACAATATAGATAAACTTATATTTAACTCTTTTTAGCTAAAATACTACTATTAGATTAAATTAAAAGGACAATTATGAAAACTTTAATTATTGCATTACTTCTAGCACTTGGTGTTCTTAGTACATTTACTGGATGTGAGCGTAACGACTATCAACACCCATTGCACCGTTCTAAATAAGCCTTATTAAAAAGTGAGCTTTATTAAAATGATAAGGACCATTAATAAGTATGTTTTTATGCTTAAATATGGTCTTAAATATATAATAATTTTTAGAAAAACCTTTTTTCATCCATTTATAACTACTAAACAAGGTTATAAACAACTTTCAAATGATAGACAAGCATATTCAAATAAAGTTTTAGATTTTTTAAATATTGAAGTGAAAATTTATGGTACAGTACCAAAACGAAACCATCTACTGTATGCTATAAATCACCGATCTCTCTTAGACATTATTGTAATGGAATCAATTTTCTCAAAATACGATAAAAATGGTGCATGGATTGCTAAACAAGAACTCTTTGATGCTGTTTATGGTAGATTTTTTAAATATAGTGGCTCTATAAGTGTTGATTTAGAAAAAAGAAAAGGACTTTTAAATTTCCTTAAAACAATTAAATCAATACTTCAAGAGGTTGATGATCTAAATATATATATATTTCCAGAGGGTGAAAAAGTAAAAGATAATGGAATAATAAAGTTTCAAAATGGTGCTCAAAAAATTGCAAAATTAAATAAGTTGGACATAATTCCTGTTTATATAAATGAAACGCTAGAAATTATATTAAAAAAATCACCCTTTAAGGAAAGGCAAATTGTAAAGGTTCATTTTGATGAAATTGTTAATTATGAAAATCTTGAACAAAACTATAACTCATTTATAAAAAAGGTAAAAAATGGATAATACTACCCAGATGAAACTTGGTATTAACATAGACCATGTTGCTGTTTTAAGAGAAGCAAGACGCGTTAATGACCCAGATATTTTAAATGCTTTATATATAGCTTGTGAAAATGGGGCTGATCAAATTACTATTCATCTTAGAGAAGATAGAAGGCATATACAAGATGTTGATGTAAAAAATATATTGATGCATTCAAAACTTCCAGTAAATTTAGAATGCAGTATAGATAAGGATATTTTAAATATTATTAGTGATTTAAAACCACATCGTGTAACTTTAGTGCCTGAAAAAAGGCAAGAAGTTACAACTGAGGGTGGATTAGATGTTTTTGCTTACTCAAGTGAAATATCATACGCAATAGAGCAACTCCATGACAGCATAATCCCTGTTTCGCTTTTTGTTGATCCTACTATTGAAGCTATGGATGTATCAAAAGAATTAGGTGCAGAGATGGTAGAGCTTCATACTGGTAGTTTCGCAAATATTTTTGCAATGCTAAATTCTAACTTATCATATTCAAACCACTCTATAAAAGAGTTAGAACTTCCCCGTTATGAGCTACAAAATAAACTTGAAGAATCACTAGAAAATATATCAAACGCTGCTATTCATGCTAAAAAATTAGGACTTGAAGTTGCAGCTGGACATGGTCTTAACTATCATAATGTTTCATATATGATGAAAATTAACGAGATTACAGAGTTAAATATTGGGCAAAGCATTATTGCTAGAAGTGTTTTTAGTGGGTTAGCAGAAGCTATAAAAGAGATGAAAAGATTAACAACTAGATGAAACATAATATTGCCATAAGTGTAGGCGATTTAAACGGTGTTGGAATTGAGATAGCACTCAAAGCTCATACTGAGGTATCCAAACTTTGTAATCCTATCTACTGTATAAATAAATATATGTTAAATCAAGCAGCTACTCATTTAAACACAAATATCCCAAAAAATTTAAAAATCTCCTCTGTTGATGGAAATTTTGATATAAAAGCTGGTGCATTATCTTCAGAGTCTGCCAACTATTCTTTTGATTCATTCATGCACGGTGTTTGTCTATGTAAAAATAAACAAGCTGATGCTATTGTTACAATGCCGATTAACAAAGAAGCATGGATGTTGGCTGGACTTGAATATAAAGGTCATACTGACGCACTTACAAAGCACTTTAAAAAAGATGCAATCATGATGCTTGGATGTGATAAAATGTTCGTAGCATTATATACAGAACATACTGCTTTAAAAAATGTCCCTCCTTTAATTAAAAAAGATAAATTATTAAGTTTTTTTATCGACTTAAACAAAAGTTTGCCAAATGAAAAAATAGCAGTATTAGGCTTAAATCCACATGCTGGAGATAATGGTGTACTTGGAGATGAGGAGATAGAGATAACTAACGCTATAAAAGAGATAAATAAATCTATTGGAGAGGATTTATTTTTTGGTCCAATAGTCCCTGATATTGCCTTTACCCCAAACTTTAGAAAAAATTATAAATATTTTTTAGCTATGTATCACGATCAAGGTTTAGCGCCACTAAAAGCACTTTACTTTGATGAAAGTATAAATATTTCACTGAACCTACCAATTGTAAGAACTTCTGTTGATCATGGTACCGCTTTTGATATTGCTTATAAAAATAAAGCAAATACACTTTCGTATATTAATGCTGTTAAAAGTGCGCTTTTTCTTCTTTAGCAATGAGCTAATTATAAAATCAGTTATTTTTACACTCTTGTATTTATTTTTTATGCAATTGTAATTCTATTTTTAAATACTCACCAGTATAAGAGCCTGTCTTCTCATAAGAAGATGCTAACTCTTCAGGTGGGCCTTCTGCGATGATGAGACCACCACCAGAACCACCCTCTGGACCCATATCTATAACCCAGTCTGCATTTTTAATCATATCTAGGTTATGCTCAATGATAAGTACACTGTTACCAAGCTCTACAAACTGATGAAGTACATTAGTAAGTCTATCAACATCTGCAAAATGTAGCCCCGTTGTTGGCTCATCTAAGATATAAAGGGTTTTGCCTGTATCTTTTTTACTTAACTCTTTGCTTAGTTTAATCCTTTGTGCCTCTCCACCTGAGAGCGTAACTGCGTTTTGTCCAAGAGAGATATAACCCAATCCAACATCAACTAAAGTTTTCATTTTTAAGTTAATCTTTGGTATAGCTTTAAAAAACTCATATGCCTCATCAACGCTCATATTTAAAACATCTGATATAGTTTTACCTTTATATAAAACCTCTAGCGTTTGTTGGTTATAGCGAGTCCCATTACATGAGTCACACTTCACCATGATGTCTGGCAAAAAGTGCATCTCTATTTTAATTTCACCCTCTCCCTGACACTTTTCACACCTACCACCTTTGACATTAAAGCTAAACCTAGAAGTGGTATATCCACGGATTTGTGCCTCTTTTGTTTGAGAGAATAAATTTCTAATCTCATCCATTACACCCGTATAAGTTGCAGGATTACTTCTAGGAGTTCTTCCTATGGGACTTTGATCAAGATATATAACCTTATCAACATGCTCTAGCCCTGTTATCTCAACACCAGCTACTTTGTTTACTTTTCTTGCATGGTTTAAAAGCTCCCTTGCAGTTGGAAGAAGTGTTTGAAGCATAAGTGAACTTTTTCCACTTCCACTAACTCCTGTAATACATACAAAGTTATTTAATGGAATTTTTGCGCTTAAATTTTCGATGTTGTTTATAGTTACATTTTTAATCTCTATATATTTTTCTTGAGGGCGTCTGTAAAAATACTCTATCTTTTTTCTTCCATAGAGATAATCAGCGGTAAGTGTTTTAGCTTTTTTGAGTTTTGCAAGTGTTCCTGCAAAAACCACTTCACCACCAAATTTCCCTGCTCCACTACCAATATCCACAATAAAATCTGCTGCTTCGATAGTCTCTTTATCATGCTCAACAACGATTACGCTATTGCCTTTTTCTTGTAAACTCCTTAGAGTTCTTATCAACTTCTTAGTATCTCTCTCATGAAGACCAATACTAGGCTCATCTAAAACATATAAAACGCCAGTAAGTCCACTTCCTATTTGTGACGCTATACGGATTCTTTGTGCCTCTCCTCCACTTATAGTTCTAGCATCGCGACCCAATGTGATATATCCAAGTCCAACATCAAACAAAAAGTATAGTCGCTCTCGTATCTCATTTAAAATAGGTTGGGCTACTTGGGTATTTTGAGAGTCAAGATATTTAAAATTCTCTTCATCTGCAAACCATTCATAAGTTTTTGCTATTGGCATATCTAAAAGTTCCGCTATCCCTTTTTGTCCAACTCTAACGGCTAAAGATTCTCTTTTTAATCTATGCGATTCACAAACATTACAAACTTTTTCACTCATATAATCAGCTAACTCTTTTTCATCTTTAAACATATCGTAAGCGATTCTAATGATACCTGGAAATATTCTCTTTACTTTGTGATTCTTCCAAAGAAACTCTACTTCATCTATATTTCCATGCAGTATTGCTTTTTTTTGATACTCTGGTAGTTCTGAGTATGGGATAGTTATGTCTATATCATTATGGGCACAAAAACCCTTTAAAAATGTAAAGTAGTAGCCCTTGTTAAAGCCATACACAATCTTAACAGCACCCTTTTCTATAGATAAATCTATATCTATAATTTTATCTTGATCGAGTGCGTAACGAAGACCTAAGCCATCACACTCTTGACAAGCACCTTTTGGTGAATTAAACGAGAAAGAGAGAGGCTCTAGTGGATCAAAACTTATTTTACAATCAAAACAAGCATTATGTTCAGAATAGTGCATTTGATGTTGTTTTAAACCTAACTCTTTATGGTTTAGTATATCAATTTCGAGTTCACCATAACTCTCTTTTAAAGCTTTTTCAACATCTGCTGCTATTCTTTCTTTATTTTCTGGTTTTACTACAACTCTATCTATCACAACTTTTATGGTATGTTTTTTTGTTTTTGAGAGCTCTATCTCCTCATCAAGCCTAACCATCACACCATCTATCATAGCTCTTACATAGCCCTTATGAACAAGGGACTCAAGCAAATCTGCATAAGAGCCCTTCTTCTCTCTTACAAGTGGAGCCAAAAGAACAAGTTTTGCATCTTGTGGAAGTTTATGAACTTCACCGATAATATCTGAAGCCGACATCTGTGAGATAACTTTTTTACATGCATGGCAATGTTGTACCCCAACTCTTGCATATAAAAGTCTAAAATAATCATATATCTCTGTAATAGTACCAACAGTTGAACGGGGATTTTTACTTGTTGTCTTTTGGTCTATGGCAATAGCAGGTGTAAGTCCCTCTATTTTATCTACATCAGGTTTCCCAACACGATCAAGGAACTGCCTTGCATATGAACTTAGAGACTCCATATATCGTCTTTGTCCCTCTGCATAAAGAGTATCAAATGCTAAGGTTGACTTTCCACTTCCACTAATCCCAGTCATTACAACTAACTTGTTTTTTGGGATAGTTAAATTTATATTTTTTAAATTATTTTCACGCGCACCAGTTATAACTATGCTATCTTTTTTAAACATTAATAAAAATCCTATATATTAAATATGTAACTATTAGCATGTAAAAACTAACTAATAGTTTTTTTTGAAAAACATTATCTATTTTATCTTTTAAATTAATTCCAATATATACACCAATCAATGATGCTAATCCAATTATAATACCACTCTCAAAATTAATATCACTACTAATAGAGTGTGAAATCATCCCCGAAACTGAAGAGAAAACTACAAAAAACAAACCAGCCGAAGTAGCTTTTTTTGGCGATACATCTAAAAATCCAATTAAAATTGGTATGAGTAAAAGCCCTCCACCAACACCAATAGTCATACTTATTGCACCAATAACTAAACCAATTAAAAAAAGAACAATCTTATTTGCATCTTGAGGTTTTGTACATTTTTGAGTTTTAAAAAACATTTTTATTATTGCAAAAACAATAAATATTAAAAAAATAATCTCTAAAGTTTTATCATTAAAACTTGAAGTTATAAAACCACTGAAAAATGCACCGCTAAAGCCACCAATACAGATGATAGAAACCATCGGTATATCTAACGTTCCTTTTTTAGCATTTAAATAACTACCATAAATAGAACTAAAAACCATCTGCAACACAGATATACCTATAGCTTCTTTAGTTGCATAACCTAAAAATAACAGCATTGGGATTAAAATAGCTCCACCACCAATACCTAAAAAACCAGATACTACACCAACTCCAGCACCAAGGACTATAAGTTCAACCATCATTAAGCCTAAAACTTTTATCGAATTATACACAATACCTGCTTTAGGATAGTTTTATTTATTAGTGTTTTATATATATTTGTGCTTTAATAAAGTATAATAAATTCATACAAGAAAGGATAAAGATGATAAGTACAATAATTCAAGCTGCTGAGAATTTTTGCGTACACCAAATTAGACAACCTCATAGTACGCATAATGATATAAATGAAGCTAGAACACTTATTGCTTACATAGATATAAATACACTTAACAGTGAAAAATATAGAATTTATCTATCTGCGGATGTAGGGTTTATTCAAAGAATATCTTTTATATTTTTAGAAGAGGAGCAAAGTGATGAAGAAACGCTTATTGATATGCTTTTAGAAACTGTAAATCTAATTGTTGGAAGCGCTAAAGTTTTGGCGGAAAACTCCGATAATCCTTATACTATTGCCACTCCAAATTTTGAAAAAAATGGTGTGTTTGATTTGGAGTATGATGAGGTTAAAACTGTACAAATACAAGATGATAAATTATCTATCGCCATTAGGAATATAACTCAAAAATGAGAACAAAACACTATAATGAAAAAACAAAACCTTATGATGAAGATGAATTATCATGGATGAACTATTCTGGTCTTTTAGATATGGAGGTTGAATTTGTTTCTGATTTAGGTGAAACAGAACAAACTGTAGCTGAGATTTTAGATCTTAAAAAAGGATCTATTATAGACCTTGAAAAACCTGCTGGTGAATCTGTAGAAGCATATGTAAATGGTCGTATTCTTGGCAAAGGTGAAGTTATGGTTTATGAAAAAAATCTTGCTATTCGTATAAATGAAATTCTTGATTCTAGTGCTGTACTATATCATCTATCTAAAGAGCGCTTATGATTAAACTCTTTTTACTTTTTTTATTACCTTTAACTCTATTTGGTTCAAAAATTTTAAGCTACAATGTTTATGATAGGACTGATAGAGTTGATATTATGATTACTTTTGACACACCATATACTGGTAAAATTAAAAAAAGTACTGCAGAATCAAAAATCATAATTAAGCTTCAAGATACATCTATTGAATCTTCAAAATTAAAACAAATATCTTCTAAATATCTTAATATTTTATCTATCACTCCTATGTCAAACTATGTTAAAATTGTAGCCTCTGTTCCATCCAATGTTGTTTTAAGAGCTTCAAAAACTGCCGATGCATATGGGTTAAGACTTAGATTTCAAGACAAGGCTGTAGGTACTAAAAACAAAACTGCGCAAATACAACAAACAAATAAAGAATTTTTATCAACACTTCCAACTAAAAAAGATGAAACAGTAACTGATCGCTATATTATTGTTGTCTCATTATTAATAGCAGGAATAATAATATTATTTGTTATTAGAAAAAAGGTAACACCTGTACATCTTTTAAAAAATAAAACTACTCCAACAAAAGAAAAATCTTGGTTGTTTAATCAAACAAATACTAACAAACAAACCCCCACTAAAGAGCCAAGTGAGGACAGTAGTGTATCGATTAGATTTCAAAAAGATATAGATGAAAAAAACAGTGTAGTTATGCTTGATTTTATGGATCAAAGCTATCTTGTGCTAATGGGAACATCAAATATACTACTTGATAAATTTAATGATAATAAACCAATTACACAAGGCGATTTTGAGAGCATACTTCAAGATAAACATCAAATACTAGAAGAGTTTTTATCAAAAAAAGAACAATCACATCCTACTAAAGAGCAACAGGTAAAGTCATACTCTCAAAAAGCATCAACTATATCTTATGATACTTAAGAAATATCTCTTAGGTATCTCTCTTTCAATAACTTCTTAATTATCTTTATTTGATTACACTTAAGCTCATAAGACTCATCCATCATCTTACTTGAATGATAAACTTCAGTTACAGTAATTCCAAAAGGATCTTTTTTCTCTTTAATTTGTTTGTTATCATCATTAAAAGAGTAAAGATAAAGATTTTTCCGAGTATGTTGAATATAATATGTTAATACTATCTCATCTGTATGTTTTTTTTCAATTGCAAGAACTACTCTTTGGTTTTCTTTGTAGTTATCATCAAGTGTTAATATTTTTCTAGCTTCTTCTACACACATAAATCCTATATAAAATTTATTATATAATCCATGATATCTTTGTGTATTTTCAGTCATCAAAAAGCCCATATCTAACACATGTTTTTTATGTAAACGCAAAGTTTTTGTAAGCCAGCTCATTGTATTGTAATATCTAAAATAATGTAACTTAAGAGTATTTGCTTCAATCATTTTTTTAGATTTAGATTTTTGCTTTGGTGCTATCTCTTTAATGCTTGGATTTTTAATATACTCCAAAACATTTGATGATGAATACTCTTTTGTAAACCAAACTGTACAATAAGATGGAAACTGTTTAAAACCCGTAGCCCCATCATTTAATATAATAAGTGCTTTTATCTCATAATTTGGAAATATTATCTCTAGTAGTGCTTTTTTCTTTCTAAGCCTTTTTCTAAGTTTTAATACATTTTTCACAAGTGTCATTTCTACAAAAAACAGCTCATTATTACGAGTAATAAACATAGCATCAAATTCACTTATTTCACGACTTTTTGTACGATAAACAATTTGTTGTTTTTCGCTAATGGAGAGTGTGTTTGGAAAAGATTTATCTTTATTTTGATGAAATCCTTTTAATATAAACTTTTGTATTTCATCATTTTCTTCAGCATATTTAATAAGTTTTTCATAAAGAAAATTTTCATAAACTTCACCCTCAAAAGAACGATATGAACTTAAATATTGTGGGTCATCTTCTTCTATACCTTTAGCGATTAAAGATAAAAGATGTTTTACATTATATTCATAGTGTAGTAAATTATCAGATATATTGCTTTCATCTAAATTTCTAATATCTTGGCTTATTTCTAGCATTAAGCCATCTCGCTTTTTTTAAAAAAATCATCAATAATATCGCGATATTCTTTTATATCACTTACATGATTTACTAAGTCTCTAAGAGCTGAAGCACCACAGTAACCTTTAGAGTATGTGTGTGTATGTTTTCTAAACATAACTACACCATGAGATCCATAAAAATCTACCATCTTATCAAAATGTTCTAGAATTATTTTATGTTTAAGTGAAGATGATATATCTGGTGAGCCCGTTTTAAGTTGATGAAATACCCAAGGGGCACCAACAGCACCACGACCAATCATTACACCATTAGTACCAGTATGTTCTAGTACCCACTTAGCTTTCTCATAAGAATCTATATCCCCATTTGCTATAACAGGGATAGATACAGCTTTTTTAATCTCTGCTATTGCATCATAATCAACTGCTTCTTTAAATTTTCCAGCCCTAGTCCTACCATGGACAGCTAAAAAATCAGCCCCACTATCTTCAACCATTTTGGCTATATCGATGTGGTTTTTCTTCTGGAAACCAAGTCTAATTTTAACACTTGTTTGTTTTTTATTTGATGTTTCTTTTATAGTTTTAATAAGTGAACCCATAAGACGAAGATTTAAAAGTAAAGAGCTTCCACTTCCATGTCCTACAACTTTTGGAACTGGACAACCACAGTTTAAATCTATAATATCAATACCGTCATGGGTATTTAATATCTCTACAGCATCACGAACTACATCTACATTCGATCCTGATATTTGAACAGAATAAGGGTCCTCTAGAGGAGATTTCTCTAACATGTGTAAGGTTTTTTTAGAGTTATTTGCAAGAGCGTTAGAGCTTAACATCTCACTTACAGTAAGATCAGCTCCAAATTTTTTAACGATACTTCTAAATGGTAGGTCTGTAAATCCAGCGAGTGGTGCTAATATATATACAGGCTTATCAAATCTCATCTAATATTATACAAATAAATCTATGCTAAAATTTTTACCACACTCTTTAAGTGCGCGATAAGATTTAAAATTTAAAAATTCATCTTCTGATGTATTATTTAGTAACTCATCTGCAGGAGCTAGCATCTCTAAATCAAAAAGAGTATATAAGTAAGCTCCAATTATCTCTTCGGAATTTTCACTTAAGCTCTCAAATAATTTCATTCTTTGTTCTGGAATCATGTTTAAAGATACTGCTCTTGATATAGCAATATAATCATCTCCATCTAATTCTAATTGTGAAAATAAAGATATCAGCTCATCATTTATTATCTCTAAAGTATTTTCATCTGCATTAATTCTAGATAATATAATATACAAAGCTTCTTTTGATAAATTTTCTTTGTACTTTTCAATAGCATAAAATGGTGATTCTTTTACAAAATCAACATACACTTCTTCTAGCAAATCTTTAGTATATTTATCACTTGCATTTAATATGTTCTCAGCTGATAACTCACCATTTTTGTACATATTTCTTAGGTTAATGATTGTAAGTTGATTTGAATAAGCTAGTGAATATTTTTTTAAATCTACTACATTTCCATTTTTTAATTCTTCAATTATCTCTAAAATTTTATTAATTTTTTCATTTGAAGTATCAGGCTTCAGACCAACACCAGCCATTAAATTTGAGTTATCAATAACTGCACCTAATAGTTTGTATCTATCAGTTTTATAAACATGAGAACGCTTTTGCTTACCTAAATATGCATCTACAATTGAATCAATAAATTTTTCGTAATCTTTATCATATTTTCTGTGACCTAACCCATTTAATAAAGAATAAAATGCCATATGCAATAGACTAGCTATATATAAAATTAATAATGGTACTGTGATTAATATTGCAATTGAAATAGATGGTAATTGTACTCCAAATAAGTTTACTGCATAACTATCTTGTGTTACAAATGCGTAAACATACCATCCAACTATAACTATTAATAAAAATGATGCTGTTGTATATCTTTTTAAGTACATATTTGCCCTTAACTTGATTTTTCTACTATCTCTCTACAATCGATACAGTATATTGCGTGTGGCTTTACTTTTAAGCGTTGAAAACCTATTGGATCTTCACACATTTCGCAAATTCCGTATTCCTTACTTGATATTTTAGCTAATGTTACATTAATCTCTTGTAATTCTCTATTTTGCTGAGATACAATCGCACTCTCTATCATAGAACTATTGCTGTTTGAAGCATGGTCTGCCTCATCATTTAATTCTTGTCCGCTCAATTGATTAAGTTCAGCATTTACATCATCTATATTTTTATTTATCTGCTCTTTACGACTTTTTAAAATCTCTTTAAAATATTCAAATTCACTATCTTGCAAACTGTAATCCTTGTCTTAACTTTCATTTATGATATGGATGGTTACTTAAAATTGAAAAACCTCTATATATTTGTTCTAAAAGCACAGCTTTAACAATTTTATGACTCATAGTTATTTTTCCTAAGCTAATAACTTTGTCACTTTTATTTAAAAAAGCCTCTTCAAAACCATAAGCTCCACCAATGAAAAATTTAATCGCAAGTTTATCATTTAATAGCTTACTAAATTCATAAGAATCAATTATTTTTCCATCTGGATGTAAAGTAATACTATAACCATTGCTAATATAAGGATTTAATACCTTAGTATATGCCTCTTGTGAGGCTTTTTGGGAGATAGTGTGTGCTTTTGTTACATCTTTATTAAAAATTACAATATCTTGCACTTTAGCAAAACGACTTATCATTTTTGTAAACTCTTTACATAATGGATCATAAGTTGAACGTTCATTTTTAGCTATAGAGATAATATCTATCTTCACTTTAAAAGATCGCTTCCAACAACCCTATAAGTTACATTTTCAAATTTATCTTCTAGTTTAACACCACCAATAACACCAACTGGATGTTTTGAAATTAAAGAGAGATTTTCTATCTTACTGCCAAGTATATTTGAGATGTTATTTTTTGTATTTGTTTCTCTATATGGACCCAAGCCAATATAATTTAGATCCATTTGATTAGCTTCAAGTATCTCTTTTTCATTATGAGTAGATATACCTAATAATTTGTCGTTTTTAATTATTTGTCTTAATATATCAACTGATTTAAAGATATTTTCATCAATTAACTTTAAATCTTCTTGTCCAAGATGGACACCATCACAATACTCTATTAATTCATATTTATCATTTACAATTAAAAAACCATCAAATAGTTGTCTAATAATAATTAATTGTTGTTTTATAAAAGTAATATCTGATGTTTTGTTTCTATATTGTATAACTTTAGCATCATTTTTATTTGCAATATTGACAAATTCTTCTACACTTAGAACATGTGTATCTAATAAACCTTGATCACATAAGGCATATAGTTGCATGATTAATTATTATTATCAAACATAATCAATAAATCACTCAAAGTTTTTTTAAGTTCATTTCGATTTACAATCATGTCAACTGCACCTTTTTCAAGTAAAAATTCTGCGCGTTGAAATCCATCAGGAAGAGCAGAACCAATAGTTTGCTCAATTACACGCTGACCTGCAAAACCAACTAACGCACCAGGTTCAGCAATGATTATATCGCCTAATGTTGCGAATGAAGCGGATACACCACCCATGGTTGGATCTGTTAGCACTGATATATACGGAAGATTATTTTTTGCTAACTTTGCTAATGCTGCTGAAGTTTTGCTCATTTGAAGTAGTGAAAATGTTGATTCTTGCATTCTCGCTCCACCAGAGGCACAAAGGATAATTACCCCTTGTTTCTTTTCAATTCCGCGCGTAACTGCACGGACTATTTTCTCACCCTCTACAGAGCCAAGAGAACCACCCATAAATGCAAAATCAAATATAACTACCTGAGCATCAACACCATTAATTTTCATCTCACCACTAACAACAGATGAGTAACGACCAGTTTTTTTATGCCCCTCTTCTATACGAGTCTTATATGATTTTTTATCTGAAAAGTTAAGTGGGTCAATTGGTTTCAAATTAGCATCAAATTCTACAAATGTATCTTCATCAGCTAAAAGCTTAATACGCTCTTTTACACCTATTCTCAAATGAAAACCACATTTAGGGCATACATAATTTTGATTTTCTACTTCTTTATAGTACATTAACGACTGACAAGATTTACACTTAACCCAATGAGACGAAGCTTTATTCTTGGTAGGTTGTTTTTTATCTGAATTTCTAGAAAAGATGTTAAATAGGTTCAAAAAAAGTCCTTAAAATTATAATAATGAGGGCAATTATACCCTAATTTAGCTAAATATTAAAACTTTTTAAAGTGTTTTTCAAGGCTGATTCATTCCAATTGCCTGTTCGTCATCTTCGGACTTGACCTATGGATATTAAAGATGTGTTCCAAAAAAAATTTGATTTTTCATTAAAGTTTTTTTTTTTTTAGTCGATGTCATGAATAAGTAAAACTTTAAGTAAGGAGTTAGTCATGGATGGCATAGCTAATGTTGCAAGACAGCAACAATCTCAAATAAGTTCTGGTGAGGCTCAAGGAAGAGTAGCTCAACAAGTTCAACAACAAGTTCAACAACAAGTTCAAAAAGTAGATGTAGTAAAAGAGTTACGAAAAGATGTTTCTACAACAGAAAATAAAATAAATTCTAAAGAGCAGATGCAAAATTTAGTAGATCAACTAAATGAAGCGATGGCTCCAATGAACACAAATTTAAAATTTGGTGTTGATTCACAAGATATATTTTATGTATCTGTTATTGAATCTGAAACTAGTAAAATCATAAGAAGGTTTCCAGCAGAACAAGCAGCTGATTTTCTTCCAAAAATGCAAGAAGTAACAGGAATGTTATTTGATTCAGTAGGGTAAATAAATAGCCCTGTTGATTATTGCTTTTTTAAATAAACTCATTATAAAACTATACTAATCATACATTAATCTTTTTTATTATATACTCGCGGAATTTATTTAGTGAAATTAAGGTTTATTGATGAAAAAAGAGGTTAAAAAAGTTGTCTTAGCTTATTCTGGTGGGCTAGATACTAGTATTATTTTAAAATGGTTACAAGATGAGTATAAAGCAGAAGTTATAACTTTTACAGCTGATTTAGGTCAAGGTGAAGAGGTAGAGCCAGCTCGTCAAAAAGCACTTGACAATGGTATAAAACCTGAAAATATCTTTATTCTTAATGTTCAAGAAGAGTTTGTGAAAGATTATGTATTTCCAATGTTTAGAGCAAATGCCATCTATGAGGGAGAGTATCTTTTAGGAACTTCTATTGCAAGACCACTTATCGCTAAAAAACAGATTGAAATCGCTAAAAAAATGGGCGCTGATGCTGTAAGTCATGGAGCTACTGGAAAAGGTAACGATCAAGTAAGATTTGAGCTTGGTTATTTGGGGCTAAATCCAGACATCACAGTTATTGCTCCATGGAGAGAATGGGATTTAAATTCAAGAGAAAAACTTTTAACTTATGCTACACAACATGGAATCAATATTGATCAAAAACATGTAGATTCTGATGGTAACCCAACTGTAAGTCCATACTCAATGGATGCTAACTTACTTCATATATCTTACGAGGGACTTCACTTAGAAAACCCTATGAATGAGCCTGAAGAATCTATGTGGTTATGGTCTAACTCCCCTGAAGACGCACCTGATGAAAAAGAATATATAACTATTGAATATAAAAATGGTGACCCTATCTCTATAAATAGTGAAGAGATGAGCCCTGCTACAATCCTTAGAACATTAAATGAGTATGGAAATAAACACGGAATTGGCAGAATAGACATTGTTGAGAATCGTTTTGTTGGAATGAAAGCAAGAGGATGTTATGAGACTCCCGGTGGAACAATTATGCTAAAAGCTCACCGTGCAATAGAGTCTATCTGTCTTGACCGTGAAGAAGCACACATGAAAGATTCAATGATAGCAAAATATGCGGAACTTATCTACAACGGCTTTTGGTTCTCTCCAGAGCGTGAAATGATGCAAGCAGCGATTGATACTACGCAAAAATTCGTTCAAGGAAGTGTAAAATTAAAACTCTACAAAGGTAATGTAGAAGTTGTAGGAAGACAATCAGATATCTCACTATACTCTGAAGAGCATTCAACATTTGAGGAAGATGAAGTATATAATCAAAAAGATGCAGAGGGCTTTATTAGGCTTAATGCATTAAGAAGAATTATTGCTGGCAAAAAAAGAAATAAATAAAAAAAGAAATAAATAAAAAAAGAAATAAATAAAAAAAGGATTATAAAATGAGTATGATAAAAGTAGATATGAATTCACCTGAATTCAAAGCTAGAATGGAAAAAACTATCAAGTTTACAGACAAAGTATGTGAATCTCGTGGATGGGTATATAATCCTCAGGTTGAAGTTACTGAAGGTGTGCAGATGGGTCTTGCTCGTAATAAGATGATGTATAATAAATTATTTTGCCCTTGTTTTATGATTGAAGAGGTTGATGGAAAGCCACAAAGTGTTGATAATAGAATTTGTCCTTGTACGCCTGCTATAGAAAAAGAGATTCCTGAGACTGGAGCTTGTCATTGTGGAATTTTTTGTACTCCAGAATTTGTAGCAGCTAAAAAAATTGAACTCGAGATGAAGTCAAATTAGAAAATAAAATATTAGGAAAGTATTATGAAAGTATTATTGATTAAAGATGTTAAAAAGCTTGGAAAAAAAGGTGAAGTTAAAGAGGTTAAAGATGGTTATGGAAAGAATTTTTTAATTGGTAAAGGCTTTGCAAGACATGCAACACCAGAGATTTTAGCTCAACATGCACAAGATGAATTGGTAGTAGCACAAAGCTTAGAAAAAGAAGTTAATGAGCTTAAAGAAATTGCTAAAGAGTTAGATAAAGCAGAGATTATAATTACTAAAAAACTAGGACAAAATGGTCATTTATTTGGTTCTGTAACAAAAGAAGAGATTGCAGTTGCGCTAAAAGAACAACATGGTATAGAGATTGATAAAAAGCACATTAATGAAAAAATAATAATTAAAACAGTTGGCGAACATGATTTGGACTTTAAACTAGGTCATGGCTTACATGCAACACTACACGTAGATGTTCAAGGCGAATAATTTAAATATGAAAAGAAATAATCTCGCCGTAAGGCGTAGCTTTAGTGAGGGGAATTTTGCAAAGAATTCACTTCTTTGTAAAAGGAGAAAATAGTGTTTGATGCTACTACAATACTTGCATACAAAGGCAAAAATAAAGCCGTAATTGGTGGAGATGGGCAAGTTACATTTGGTGATAGTGTTTTAAAAGGCAATGCTACAAAAATTCGCACACTCAACAAAGGTAAAATTCTTGCAGGTTTTGCTGGAAGTACAGCAGATGCTTTTAATCTTTTTGATATGTTTGAAGATTTTTTAGAAGATAAAAAAGGTGATATCTTAAAATCAGTTATTGAATTTTCAAAAGCTTGGAGAAAAGACAAAGTTCTTCGCCGTTTAGAAGCTATGATGATTGTTTTAAATAATGAGCATATTTTTATTCTTACTGGAAACGGTGATGTAGTTGAGCCTGAAGATGGAGAGATAGCCTCTATTGGAAGTGGTGGAAACTACGCTATTTCAGCTGCACGGGCATTAAAAAAACATGCTAGCCTTGATGAAGAAGAGCTTATAAAAGAGAGCTTATCTATAGCTGCAGACTTATGTATTTACACAAATCACAGTATAAAAACTCTTACATTAGAGGGAAATAAATAATGAACTTAACTCCAAAAGAGATAGTAGAGTATTTAGATAAATATGTTATCTCACAAAATGATGCTAAAAAAACAATAGCCCTTGCACTTCGTACTAGATACAGAAGAATGCAATTAGATAGCGAACTACAAAACGAAATAACTCCTAAAAATATCTTAATGATAGGCTCTACTGGTGTAGGTAAAACAGAGATATCACGCAGATTAGCTAAGATGATGAAAGTTCCATTTGTAAAAGTTGAAGCATCAAAATATACAGAAGTTGGATTTGTTGGTCGTGATGTAGAATCTATGATTAGAGATTTAGTTGTGAACTCTGTATCGATTGTAAAAGCTGAAAAAGAGGAAGAAAATAAAGAAAAAATTGAAAACTATGTTTTAAATAAAATAGTTGAAAAACTTCTTCCCCCACTGCCTAAGAGTGCGAGTGAATCTAAAAAAGATGATTATCAAAGACTACTAGAGGTTATGGAAAAACGAGTAGAATCTGGAGAGATGGATGAAAAAATCATAGAGATAGAGATTGATTCAAATCTTCAAGTAGAGTTTGCAGATTCAAATCTTCCTCCAGAGATGATAAAAGTTCAAGAAAGCTTTACAAAAGTTTTTTCTCAAATGAACAAAGATGAAAAGAAAAAAGAGATAACTGTAAAAGATGCAAAAGTTATGCTAAAAACTGAAGCTAGTACTAAATTAATAGACTCTAATTCTATAAGTGCCGAAGCTCTTAGACGAGCGGAAAATGGAGGGATTATCTTTTTAGATGAGATTGATAAAATCGCTCTAAGTGAAAAAAGCCAAGGTAGAAATGACCCAAGTAAAGAGGGTGTTCAACGAGATTTACTCCCAATTGTTGAGGGTAGTAGTGTTACAACAAAATATGGTGTAATAAATACTGATCATATTTTATTTATTGCAGCTGGTGCATTTCATGTAAGTAAGCCAAGTGATTTAATCCCTGAACTTCAAGGTAGATTCCCTTTGCGTGTTGAACTTGAGAGTTTAACTGAAGATTCACTTTACCAAATTTTAACACAAACTAAAAATTCACTTTTAAAACAATATGAAGCACTATTGGGTGTAGAGGGTATGAAGCTTAGCTTTGAAGACGAAGCAGTAAAAGCAATAGCAAAACTAGCTTTTAAAGCTAATGAATCAACTCAAGATATTGGTGCGAGAAGACTTCATACTGTACTAGAGCGTGTACTCGAAGAGATTAGTTTTATTGCTGATGAATACAAAGATGACGAATTTATAGTAACTGCTGAATTGGTACATGAAAAGCTAGATATTATTGTTGATAACGATGATTTATCAAGATATATATTATAAATGGAGAATATAACAATATGACAAAAGCTGGTTTTGTATCCTTAATTGGTCGTCCCAATGCGGGTAAAAGCACACTAATGAACTCTCTTTTAGGTGAGGCTATTGCTATGGTTAGCCAAAAAGCAAATGCTACTCGTAAACGCTCAAACGCAATAGTGATGTACGAAGATACACAAATCATCTTTATTGACACTCCAGGTATCCATGAAAGAGAAAAAGTTTTAAATAAATATATGCTAGATGAAGCACTAAAAGCTATGGGTGATTGTGATCTTATTATCTACTTAGCTCCTGTAACAGATACGGTTGAGCATTATCAAAAATTTTTAACATTAAACAAGAAAAATGTTAAACACATTATTGTTTTAAGTAAAATTGATCAAGTTAATCAAGCTAAATTATTTAAACGAATAGCTCAATACAATCAATTTAACGATAAATTTGAGGCTTTAGTACCAGTGGCAATTCCAAAAAAAGTAGGTCATAATGATCTATTAAAATTAATTAGTAAAAATTTACCAGAATCTCCATTTCTTTACAATCCAGATGATTTAACAAGTGAACTTGTTCGTGATATATATGCAGGATTTATTAGGGAGGGAATATTTGATAATATTAGCGATGAAATCCCCTATGAAAGTGATGTTATAATTGATTCTATTGAAGAAGACAAGGGACATGTAGATAAGATATATGCTTCTATCATAGTTGAAAAAGAGAGTCAAAAAGGTATTATTATTGGCAAGGGTGGCGAAGCTATAAAGAGAATAGGTATCTATTCAAGAGAAAAAATTGAGATTTTGAGTCAAAAAAAAGTTTTTTTAAATCTTCAAGTTATCGTAAAAAAAGGCTGGACTAAAGATAAAGCATTTTTACAAGAGATAGGATATACATCATGAAATTATTAATTTTATTTTTATTAACAATATCTTCTATTGGTGCGAATGATATCTTAACTAATTATAGACTTCATGGCATTAACAACATAGAAAAACAACTTGACTATGAGCTAACAAGTTCTTCATACTGGGAAAAAGAACTTCAAAATAAAGACACAACCTTTGGTTATATAGAATCTAATATATCTATATTATCGTGTGATAAAAATAGCTCTACTCTCACACTATACAAACAAGATGAAAACTCTACATATAACTTAATAAAAGAATATAATGCCTTTACTGGAAAAGTGGCTGGTGATAAAAGAAAAGAAGGTGATTTAAAAACACCTTTAGGTATATATAAAATAAAAGAAAAACTAAATAAAGATACTAAACTTGATCCATTTTATGGTCCACTAGCTTTTGTAACATCTTATCCAAATTTATATGATAGAATTCAAGGAAAAAGTGGAAGTGGAATATGGGTACATGGATTACCTATTAAAAGAGACCGCGACGACTTTACAAGGGGTTGTATTGCTATAAACAATTTAAATATAGAATGTTTAGACAAAAATATAGATATATTCAACACTCTTTTAATAATCAATCCAAATGAGCATATTCAAACTACAAAAGAGAAATTAAATTTATTATTGACTCAACTATTTAAGTGGAGATATTCTTGGCTTTACAGTGATACAGATGCTTATCTTTCTTTTTATGCAGATGATTTTACTAGGTTTGATGGAATGAGAGTTAAAGAATTTTCAAAATATAAAACTCATATATTTAATAAAAATGAAAAAAAGATAATATTATTTAGCGACATACATATAATTCCTTATCCAAATACTAGAGATATATATCAAATAACATTTAAACAATACTACAAATCAAATACATTTGAGTTTCGTGGAGATAAAATGTTAATGGTAAAAATAGATGAATTAAATAATTTTAAAATTTTTATCGAAAAATAATGATTCCAATACAGCCATTTTAGTTATTGCTGGAATTAACGGTGATGAAGCTATGTAGCTTTCGCTTACTTTAGTATTACAAATAATAAACCAGCTTTTACGATAGACAATGGTAAAAATTTATCTTCATTATCTCAAAAGCATCTTATTTAACTGCTAGCAATTGGAGAATTTATGAAAATAATGGATATAAAATATGAAAAAGATTTTGTCTTAAGTGAGTAAGATATTGAAAAATTACAAAAAGTCATGGCAAATTATTAATAAATGATTCAATTTTGCTAAATTTAAATAATATCAAAAAAAAATTAAGCTACTTTCTGTTACAATAAGAGAATATTGTGTTTAAATTTATCCGTCCTCTAGGAAGCGCAAAGAGAACAAGGGATGAATTTGTCATTTAGTAGGAAATAAAAAATAACAACTTTATATCCACAATATTTTAAATATGAGGTTGATTATCACTAAACTTTAGTTTATATGGTTGATAATCAAAAGAAAATTTAACTATAGCTTTAGAAATTTTTGAAAATGCCGATTTTGTCATAATGAATGAAAAATTCATTAAGAGTAAAAATCTGAAAGTGGTATTAAAATTGCTTTCGGTTCGATGAATAAAAAATTTTTAGAGTTGAATTTTATAAAATAAAAATTTGTTCCATGCAATTGGTTCATTTTAAATAGGATAATTATTAATGGGCGAAAATACTCAACAATCTTTTTCAAATGTAGTATCTATTAATCCGTATAATGATACTTGTGTAAATGGTCTTTCAAGTTTTTTAAAATATGATGATAAGGTAACTTTTTCCAAAGGTCAGCACTCTATATCATATCTAAATACAAAAGATTTCATCAGTACTCAAATTTCAGTTAGTAAAAATATTCCCGAAGAGGACATCTACGATGCGGTTAGCACTAAAGCATATGATGATTTAGCCTTAGATCAAGCTGTATCATATCAAATTCAATATGTAGAATTGTATAATTCTCTTGATAGTGAAAATAGATTATTTAATGTTTTTATAGTAGACCCAGATATTATAAAAGAAACATTTGAAAATACTATATCTAAAATTAAATATATTGATACAATAATTCCATCGCCTCTTTTAATTAAATCTTTATATTCTAAGGATTTAATTACCAGCAGTGATACTCATGCTTTTATATACATTCAAGCTAATAATGCTTTTATAGCTGTATATAATGATAAAAAATATATTTTTAGTAAAACTCTTGAGTATTCATTTATTCAATTACATGAAAAATTTTGCGAGTTATATGGTGAAAAAATTGAGTATAATGACTTTATAAATTTTTTACAAGATGAAGACTTAAAAACATCTTCTAGTCCTTATAAAGAGTTTGTAATAAAGTTATACAAGGATATTTTTGCAAATATCAATGATATTCTTACTTATGTAAAAAGAGCTTACGAACTTAAAAAAATTGATTGTATTTATGCTGGTACTCAAATAAACATGACCACAAAACTAGATGAAATTTCTGAATTTGAGCTAAATATTAAAAGTAGTTGTTTTGAATTTGATTATGGTTTTGAATCGGATGAAGATGAGTACATTGATCAACTTCATTCGCTCATGCATCTATATACCATTATTCCTGATGAAGAAAAATATATTTGTAATTTTTCAATATTTGAAAGACCTCCAAAGTTTGTTCAAAGAGATAGTGGTAAACTCATATTAGTTGCTGCGGCAGCACTTGTTTTAGGTTTTGCTTACCCTGTGTCTTATTGGGTTGCTACTTATGCTCAGTCATTGCAAATAAAATTGTTAAATAGTGAATATCGTATCATAAATAATAAAAAAATAACAAGAGAAACTATAATTAAAAATCGTAATGCTGACAAAGATAAATATGCAAAGTTATTAAATCAAGAACAAAATGAGTTTATTTCCAAAAAAGAAACTTTAACAAAAATTCGCGATGTAAAAATAAACTACCTTATGAAAGCAAAAATATTAACAGCTCTTACAAAAGATTTGAACAAATATAAAATAAGACTTGAATCTTTATCTTTTGACGATAAAAATGAAAAAAATACTTTTATGCTAGACTTAGTATCATATAAAGACGTAAGCATAACTAAGCTAGTCAAATATTTAACCAAAACTCATGAAGGTAAGATTAACTTTTCTCTAAAAAAGATAGCTTTTGATGAAGAGAACAAAAAATACTTTAGTACATTAAAGGTGGAAATATTATGAGTTTAAATACTACTATAGAAAATTATTTGCATAGAATTGATGCAGCGTTTAAGCAAAAAAGCAAAAAAGATGCTAAGCTTACCTATATGATGGTAGCTGGTGTGATCTTTGCATTTGCATATCTTTTTTGGGATAGCTCAGTTGATGATTATGTTGCTTCAAAAAATGAAATATCTATTATACAATCAAATATAAATGCAGATAAAGCATATCTGCAAGCAAATCCTGAAACTGTGATTGCGAACCTTGATAATGAAATCAAAAAAATCAAAATTAAATTAATTGACAAAAAAGACCAAAATGCCTATATTAAAAGCAAAATTGAAACAATATCAGATATTATTTATGATGAGAGACGATGGGGGAAATATATTGACTCAATTGCATCAAATGCAAAAAAATACAATGTTAAAATTTTAGAATTTAATAATCACTACGTAACCTCTGATGAGTCATTTGGTCATATGCTTGATTTAAATATAAGCGTAACTGGTAGCTACAAAAATACGCTTAAGTTTATAAATGCATTAGAGCAAAGTGATTTAGTTGCGGATATAAATGGCCTTGATATAAAAGCTCAAGATAAATTAAACACTGATCTTAAAATCTCTGTATGGGGGATAATATATTAATGAAAAAATTAACACTGTCTTTAATACTACTTACAAGTTTATTAAGTAGCAATGACTTAGTATGGATTGATGAGCAAATAGATGCAATTAAACCACCTAGAAGTGGTGAGCATAACTCAAAAATTAGTAGGATTAGCGATCCATTTATCTTTTTAGAAAAAAATGGATATAAGCCTATTAAAAAAATTAGTAAGAAGACTGATTTGAAAAAAAATGATTCAAATATAAAGTCTGTTTTTAGTAGTTCACTGCTAAGGCTGTCTATGATTATGAATGGTTCAGCGCTAATAAACAATAAATGGTACAAAGTAGATGATTGGGTAAAAAAATATAAAATTATTGAAATATCTAATTCATCTGTAACATTAAGACGTAATTCAAAAACAAAAGTTATTTCTACAGCTTCAAAGAATGATAACTTAAAATTTAAAAGACAATAGGTAGGTAACCATGAAATCAATAAAAAAATATATACTGGGAATAAGTATATCATTAGCACTATCATTCCAAGCAAATGCAGATTGTTCATACGAACTTTTTAGTGTTAGTTCAACTAAAGGAACTAAAATAATTGACTTTATTGATCAATTAAGTGATCAATGTAAATTTAGTTTAATAGTAACCGATGTTAATGCTCAAAAATTTCTTAATACTTCCTTAAATAAAACTCATATTAAAAATTTAACTATTAATGAAGTTCTAGGTATTATATTAAAAGAAAATAACTTATTTTATACATTAGAAAATAATCTTTTAAAAATTTCATACCTAACTACTAAAGTATTTAATATTGACTACATCTTATCTCAAAGAATAGCTACTGGGAGCACAAACGTTACTCTTAGCTCATCTTCAAGACAATCTCAAAAAGGTGGCGCTAGTAGTGGTGGTGCTGGTGGTGGTGGCGCTAATAATAATCAAGGATCAAGTAGTAAATCTGGTATAAAGATTGAAAGCAATGATGAAGTTGAATTTTGGAAAGAGTTAGATTTAGAGCTTCAAAAAGTATTAAATAGACCAGAGGATGTGTATGTAGCTGATGAACCAATTATAAATAAAAATGCTGGTTTAATTACAGTTACAGCAACACAAAGACAAATGAGCAGATTAGATAGTTATTTAAAAAAACTTCAAGATAAGGTTCAGCTTCAAGTTTTAATAGATGTACAACTGCTCTCTGTAACTATGAGTGAAGGTAAAACTACGGGTGTAGATTGGCAGCAACTTTATGCACTTCAAAATATTAGTATAGATATACATGATTTGCGCTATAAAAATGTTTCTGAATTTACAACTGGTGATGATGACACCTCAATTACAGAAGCTACTTATAATGGATTTAGAGATGTAGCTAATTTAGTTAGTATAAAATCTAGTGGCTCTATAAATGAAGTTATTAAATTTTTAAAAACTCAAGGTGATGTAACTTCAATCTCTAATCCAAAAGTTTTAACTTTAAATAACCAACCAGCACTTATTACAGCTGGTACTGAATTTTTTTACAAAGTAAAATCATCTACTAATCAACAAGGATCTGGTGGTGGTGTTGCTTCTACTACTCAAAATGAATCTATTCAATCTGTATTTGCTGGTGTTCTTTTAAGCATAACACCTGAAATATCTGACGATAAAACAATCACACTAAAAATTAATCCATCTTTGTCTGAAACTGCAAATGATATGAGTCAAACAACTTCTGCTGAAAGATCTATGCCACCAGATTTAAATCGTCGTCAATTATCATCAGTTGTAACTATACAAGATGGAAATAGAATAATTTTAGGTGGTCTAATCAGCACTAAAAATACTAAAAGTTCAAATAAAATTCCTATTTTAGGTGATATTCCAATTCTTAATTATCTGTTTAAATACGAATCAAATTCTAAACAAGTCCAAGAGCTTGTTATAGTTATAGAGACACATATAATTAAAAAAAATAATAACTCATTGTCATTATCAGATTTAGGATATAGTAGTATTTCTGAGGATACTATACAAAGTAAGAAAAGCTTGATTTCTGTAAATACTGATACATCAGCTAAAAATTCTAATTCAAATAAAATACAATTAGAAAATGAAATCTAGCATCTTTAGCACTTCAAAAGATGTTTTTTTAGATACAGTAAATGCAAAAGATTATGTACAACTAGATCGTGTCTCTACAATTTATCAATCATTGAAAGCTTCTGTAAAGAAGCCTCTTAAAATGATTTTACTTTATGGCAAGCCAGGGACTGGAAAGAGCATGTTTTTATCTAAACTGCACCATGATTTATCTAAAACTGAAAAGATACACTATTATATGACACCAATTTTAGATGAAAGTGAATTTTATAAATCTATTGCGCATGACTTATATGATGTAGACAGTGAAAATGAATTGAACTTTACACAAATGATAAAAATTCTTAAAAATAAAAATTCAGACGAGATACCTCTAGTCTTATTAGATGAAGCACAGCTTTATTCAGATAGTTTAATGGAAAAAATTAGATTATTGTCAGATACTAGAAAAATCAAATTTATTATCGCTTTACATAAAACTCAAAAAGAAGATTTAATAGCAAAAGAGCATTTTAAAACTAGAATATGGGAATCAATAGAATTAAGTAATGCAAGTATTGTTGAATTAAAAATATATATACAAAAAAAACTCATGAAAGCCAACTGTTTTGATAGTGCAAATATGATTACAAATAGCTCTATAAAACTTATACATAAACTTACAGATGGAAATTATAGAGACACAAATAAATTATTAAACACAGTATTTGAAATTTACTCTTATTATTACAACAATAGCCCAGACAAGATAAGTACGAATAAATTATCAAATAAAATTATTGAGATGTCTGCAATTCATACCGGATTAATAAATGCATAATATATATGAACTTGAAAAGCAGTGGAGAAATTATAAAACTAGAAAATATCTTCCTCATGTTGGCGCAGTGATAACTACTTTATTTTTACTTGCATATGTGTTTATAACTATTACTACTCCAAAAAAAAAAGAGGTGCAAAATGTTCTTAAAGAAAAGAGTACGGAGTATTTAGCTATAGAAGAAAAGAAACCTAAAGAAATTATAAAGGAGAAGGTTAGTAATGAGAATAAAACATTAACACTAAATCCTTCTTTTGACTTTATAAAAAATTTACAATCAAATTCAATAACTACTTATAAACCAAAAGCTGAAAAAATTCAATCATATCAAGCTCAAGACTCAAGCTCTATTGAAGAAAATACGGAAATAATATATATAGAAGAACTAGATGAAAAAATTGCAACTATTTCCCTTGTAAAACAAGAAACTACAGATGATATTAATCATGTTATTAAAAGATTTGAAAAAAACAACAATCCTGCCCTTGGTCTTTTTATAGCTAAAAGATATTATAAACTCAAAGACTATCAAAAGTCTTACAGATATGCTTTTCTTACAAATGATATAGATGCTGATATTGAGGAAGCTTGGATGATATTTTCAAAATCTTTGGTAAAATTAGGTAAAAAAGAGATTGCAATAAAAGCGCTACTAAAATACATACAACAGTCTAATTCTAACAATGCAAAAATATTGCTTGAAAATATTGGAACAGGAAAATTTAAATGAAAATAATATTTTTAATATTTTTTTACCTCTCTCTTAATGCAGAAATTAAAAATAATATGTTTATTCTTTATCAAAATGAAAAATATGAAAAAGCTTGTAATCTTGGTTATGGTGATTTAAATGAAAATACTAGAGATGAAGAATTTATGTCATTATACGCTTTTGCGTGCTTAAAATCTGACTATATTGATAGACTAAGCATACCAATAGCATTACTAAAATCTACAAAAGAATCTCGCTCTAACGCAGCTTACTTTTCAGTAATTTTAATGCAAAAAAAACTTTTATATCATGCCTTAGTAGATGGATATGACTTATCAGTATTTAAACTTCCAACAACAAATTATGTTTTATCAAAAATATTTGATTTGTATTCAAAACTAGCAAAACATGAAACCCGTTCTATATATTTATTTGAAGATGAAGAAAATTCAAAAATTACATACAAACTTTACCTTGAAAATAACGATAGATTAAGCAAAATGATAATTGAAGTGTATTATGATACAATATCAGTACAACGACATGTATATTGGTAGGAAAATTAGATGGATAGAATAACAACAGACTTACTTGAAAATGGCTTGATTATGAAAGGTCAAGTTAATAGACTAATAGCTAAGGGTATTAATAATTCATTAATTCTCAAACATATTACACAATCTGGTTTTATGACAATGGATAGACTAGTTCGATTTATTGTAGATAAAATAAGAAAAGGGGTATATGAGTTATCAATAATTGCAGAATATGATTATATAAAAGAAAGTACCGTCTTAACAAAACTATCAAAAGAGTTAAATTTAGACTTTATTGATTTAGATGATGCCCATATTGATGATAGTTTGACAAATAAAATTCCTTTTGCCCAACTTCAAAAATATAATGCCTTCCCTGTTTACTCTGATGATACAAATGTTTATATTGCTTTAAATGATCCACTAAATATAGAAGCTAAAGAATCCTTGCAAAGACTTTTTAAAAAAACTTTAATAATAAAAGTTGCAGTGAAAAAACAAATAACTCAACATCTATTTAAAGTATCTCTTAAAGATAAAGAAAAAGTGTTAGTTAAAAAGGTACGCGATGAGTTAAATTCAATTAATACTCTAGAAGAGCAGCAGCAAGCTTCATCAATACTTTTACTAATTAATGTAATTTTAGATGCTTGTATACAAGGTCGTGCTAGTGACGTGCATATAGAACCATCTGAAAGAAGTTGCTCTGTTAGAGGTAGAATTGATGGTAAATTATCTGAAATATTCATTTTCCCAAAAGATATATTTGCGCCACTAACATCACGAATAAAACTATTGGCAAATCTAGATATTGCTGAAAAAAGAAAACCGCAAGATGGGCGCTTCTCATCTATAGTATCTGGAGTAGAATACGATTTTCGCCTCTCAACTCTCCCCACATTATATGGTGAATCCATAGTTATGCGTGTGCTTGACAAACAAAAAGCACTTGTAAAACTTGAAGAAGCTGGTATGGATACTCAAAGCTATCATAAATTTCAAAAAGCATTAAAGACTCCATATGGTATTATTTTAGTAACTGGACCAACTGGTAGTGGTAAAACTACTACTCTTTATGGAGCTTTAAATGAAATCAAAGATATATCAGATAAAATAATAACAGTTGAAGATCCAGTTGAGTATAGAATGAGTTCTATTCAACAGGTACAAGTAAATCCTAAGATTGGTTTAAAATTTGCAGATGCGCTTCGTTCCATTTTAAGACAAGATCCTGATAAAATTATGATTGGGGAGATTCGTGATAGCGAAACTCTTGAAATTGCTATTAAAGCAGCTCTTACAGGTCACTTAGTTATCTCAACTTTACATACAAATGATTCCATATCTGCAATTCCAAGAATGGCAGATATGGGGATACAGCACTATTTAATTTCTGGTGCGGTTATAGCTATTGTTGCGCAAAGATTAGTTAGAAAAATTTGTAGTCACTGTAAAACCATTCAAGAAATTCCAGCATCAATAATTGAAGAATATAGCGATTTTATAAGCGCTGATGATATATTTTATATTGGTAGCGGCTGTAAAGAATGTAATGATACAGGATATTCTGGTCGTGAGATGATTTGTGAAATATTAAATATTTCAGAAAAACTATCTTCTTTAATAGCCAAATCTGCATCAAAAGAAGATATGCATAAACAAGCAAAAGAAGAAGATTTTATTGGAATATTTGAAAATGGTATTCAAAAAGCAAAAGATGGCATTACATCTTTTAAAGAAATATTAAGGGCGGCCAAATGACAAACTATTATGAAGCAACTGTTCTCACTAGAGGTAAGAAAAAGAAATTTGGTTTTTATGCAGAGGATAAAAATGATGCTACTGATATAGCAAAAATTAAGTATTCTGGTCTTTTTATTAAAGTTGAAGTGGCTAGTGAACCATTAGAGTTTAGATTAAAAAAAATAAAGTCTAATCTACTAAAAAATGTTAAAAAGAAAAAAATAAAGTCTGATGCTTTGATAGCATCTATTCGCCAGCTTGCTGTTATGACTAATGCTGGTCTTCCTATTCATGATTCTATCACTGAAGTATCCAACTCTACCTCTGATACTAGTTTAAAATTTGTTTTAGATAACCTTGCTGATGATATTAATTCTGGTAGTTCACTATCAAAATCTATGGAAAATTTTAAATTCGAACTTGGTAATTTAACAATAGCTATGGTAAAACTTGGAGAAAAAACAGGTAACCTAGATGAATCACTAGAGGCACTAGCTGGTATGCTTGAAGAGATTAGAAGCAATGTTATTAAGTTTAAAAAAGCAATGGCATATCCTAGAAATGTAATGATAGCAATGGCTATTGCGTTTACAGTTCTTATATCATATGTAGTACCTCAATTTAAGTCTATATTTGAACAATTAGGTGCAGAATTACCATTACCGACATTAATTCTTTTAAAACTTGAACATATTTTTAATAATTATGGTCCCTATGTTCTAGTTGGTGGTTTTTTAATTTTTGTAATTTCAAAATATGCTATTGATAATTATAAAGATATTAGATATAAATGGCATCAATTATTACTAAAAACATATCTTATAAAGAATATTATAAAATATTCTACACTTAATCGCTTTACTTTAGTTTTATCTGAACTTGTGCGTGCAGGTATTCCTATTGCCGAAGCACTAGATACTGCAACAGACATGATAGATAATTTACCTTTAAAGGAAAAATTATCAACAATTAGAATTGCTGTGGAAAAAGGTCAACAACTAAATGAAGGTTTACATGATACTGAGCTATTTGAAAACATGATTACACAAATGATAAAAGCTGGTGAAGACGGTGGAGCATTAGACAAAATGATGGAAAAAGTTGCTGAATATTATAAGATGAAATTTGATGCAATTATCGATGGTCTATCTGAATCAATTGAGCCTATAATGTTAATTATAATTGCAGCGATGATTTTACTTTTAGCTCTTGGTATCTTTATGCCTATGTGGAGCATGGGTGAAGCAGCAGGGCTATAAAGAGAGAACATAAAACACCTCTCTTATCCCCTTCTTCTTCAATTTGTAACTCAACTATAAAGTATTTTTGGATTTAAGTCCTATAATCCGCATTAATTTTTACATACTCATACCCTAAATCGCAGCCATAGGCTTTAAACTTACCATTAGCTATACCTAAGTCACAACTTATTGTAAACTTAGCGTGAGTCATAACTTTAGCAGCTTTAATCTCCATCTCTTCATTAAAAAAAACTTCACCTTTATCATATACACATACATCATCAAAAGATATTTTTAGTTTTTCTTCATATGCTTCAACTCCACTTGCGCCAACGGTTGAAGCTATGCGACCCCAGTTTGGGTCTTCGCCATATAGTGCAGTTTTAACTAAAAGCGAATCTGATAATGCCTTAGCTACTACTTCAGCTTCTTTGTCATCTTTTGCACCAGTTATATTATAGGTTACTAATTTTGTAGCACCTTCGCCATCTCTCGTCATCTCTAGTGCTAAAAAATGCATAATTTTTGTAAGAGCCTCTTTAAAGGCTTTCTTTTGATAAACTCCACTCTTTGCATTACTTAAAATAAGTACAGTGTCATTTGTTGAAGTATCGCCATCTACACTTATTGCATTAAATGTAGTTTTAACAGATTCATCAAGTGCCTCTTGCATATCAGATTTTGAAACATTTGCATCTGTCGTGATAAAACAAAGCATAGTAGCCATTGCAGGGTTTATCATACCAGCACCCTTAGCCATAGCCCCTATATTAAAACTACTACCATCATCTAGTTCAACTCTAAATGCACACTCTTTAGAGTAGCTGTCCGTTGTCATAATAGCTAATGCGGCTGCATGTGGATTTTTTTGAGTTATATCAAATAGTTTAACTCCATCTATGATTTTTTCTTTTGGAAGCCTGTTGCCAATAACTCCAGTTGAACTCATTAGTGGATTTACTTTATCATCTCCACATTCTAAAAGTATCTCATCTATATCTTCAAGACCTTTTATTCCAGTCATTGCATTTGCATTTTTAGAGTTTATGAGGACAAAATTTGTTTTAAAATTGCCTTTATTTTTAAAATGTTTTATGGGGGCAGCTTCCATCTTATTTGTGGTAAAAACAGATGCTACTTCACACTCAGTATCTGAGTAGATAAAAGCCATATCTTTTGCATTTTGTGCTTTTAATCCAGCACTTATACCATCTGCAAAAAAACCATCACTTGCACAAACTCCAGCATCTGATAAGATCAATTTATACAAATTTTAATTCCTTTGGCTTCTCTCTTCTTCTAAGCAAATTCTTTGTAGTAGCTATATTTAATTGTGAGCCAACTACAAGTAACTTACACTCACTAGTAATTAATACATCGCCTTTTGGCATAGTCAAAAATTTACCATCTTTTTTGGTAATTCCAACAACTGATGTATTGGTAATTTGCCTTAGATGTGTTTCTTTTAATTTTTTTAGAACTGCCCAAGAATATTTTGGGACTTCAATCTCCTGCATATCTAATGGATTGTCGCTCTTAAATAAAAATTCTTCAAGTAAATTTTCCATATCTGGGCGTGCAGCCATAGCACTTACTCTTTGAGCTGTAAGTTTAGTTGGAGAAACAACAGTATCTGCGCCTAGTTTTTTAAGTTTATCAACATCACTATGTGTCTCAGCTGATGATATAACATAATATGGACGAGGAAGATGATGCTCTTTCTCAAATAGTCTAACAGAAGCGATAAGAGCAATATTGTCTGCCATAGAATCTGAAAGCGTTATAAGTCCCTTTGCTGATGAAAGATGGGCTTTTAACATAGTTAACTCTGCATGTGGCTCTGCTTTTATGTATGTTGGGTATTTATGCTCTTTTGCCCACTCATGTATCTCTGGTCTTGGATCAATGACAACAAATGGTATATGATTTTTTCTAAGCTCTTTTGTAACCTCTAAAGTGTAATTATTATGATAACATACAACAAAATGATTTTTTAATCGTGCAATTCTATACAACATTCTACGCTCCTTTAAAATATTAACAAGTGTCCCTCTGTTTAACTCCGCAACCATAATACCAATTACACTTGAAAAAACTGCGAAACCTGCAATAATTAGTGTAATTGTAAATATACGACCAGCGTCAGAGACAGGTGCCATCTCTCCAAATCCAACAGTAGTGAAAGTTATACCAGCTTGATAAATTGCATCCATCAATGTAAAATCATCAATGATTACATAACCCATAGTACCAACCATCATAGTAAGTACGGTTAAGATTAGAGGTAAACGAAATGGTTTAAAATGTGGGTATAGTTCTGGTAATAGCTTAGCTTGGGGTTTGGGAGCTGCCTCCCAGTTAAGAAAAGTACGAATCCTTGAGGAAAGATTCATTATTATTTCCTTTTATACTTAAGAGTTTTTCTTAAGTGTACGTAATTCTCTTGCAGAGATTTTAATCTTTTTTGTAGTCCCATCTTCTTGAGTGATTCTAACTGTTCTTAAGTTTAATAAAAAACGACGCTTAGTTCTATTTTTTGCATGAGAAACATTGTTTCCACTCATAGGGCCTTTGCCACTAATAGCACATCTTCTAGCCATTATGATATCCTTGTTTGAATTAAAGTTGCGAATTATATCAAGATGAAGCAAAACTTCAACTTAAGTGTAATGCAAAATACAATTAAACATAATTTTATATAAATATAGCTAAAATCTACATAAAGAAATAAAGATTAATAATGATTACAAATAAAATAATAGATGACTTTATAGATAAAATACCACCTAAGCCAGATATATTGCAGGCTACTGTTAAAATTTTAAATGACGGCAATTTAGCTAAAGCAGCTAAAGTAGCAGAAGAAGATTTAGCATTAAAAGCTTATTTATGTAACTTAGTAAACAAACCCATCTATGGTTTTAAAAATGAAGTTTGTGATATTGGTCAAATATTTGGAATTTTGAGTCTATCAGGCTCACAACAAACTGTATATAACTATATGCTTTCACTCCTTTGTCCAAAAAAATGGGAACTATTTAACTTAAATGAAAACTCATTTTATGAACTTCAAGCAAATTTATCTCTACATTGGAAAAAAATATTAGATTTTTTAAATATAAATGATAAAGATATAGAGAGTGCAATAACACTTTTACCAGCAAGCATAATTGTAACAGAAGCACTTTTTAGCACGAAAAAAGAAGATGTAAAACTTTTACGCAGTGTTAATTCTCTAGACTACAATACTATCCTTATAAGATTATGCAACACCTCTTTGTTTGATATATGCAATAAAATTGCAACAAAATGGGATATGTCAGAACAAATACAGCAGATAGTATATGCATCTTCAGGTATAAATCCATCTAAAGATAAACAAATAAACTCACTTGCAAAATGGATGCATCTTTTACTATTTTATGAACTTTCTCAACCAACGTTTGTAGAAGCACAATTAAATGATTTTATAGATTTTCAACTAGAATATGTACAAGATATATATGAAGATTTTACTAAAGTTATGGAACTTTAATGAGAGCTATACTAAAAGACGCAATTGGCTTATTTGCTCCACAAGGTTTTTTAGATGGGAATAATAGTGCATTTTTTTTGAATGATGAAGATATTAAAATTGCTACAGACTTAAATGCTGATATGATTTTAGTCTCTTTAAAAAAAGTGATTTTTTTCAATAAAAATGGTTTAGACGTATTTGTAAAATTATTTTTAGAGGTAAAAAAAAAGAAAAATATAACAGTTGGTTTTTGTGATTATGATAACAAAAAATTTACTACAATTTTAAAATTTTATTCAGATGAGATGAATTTTTCCCTTTTTAAATCATATAGTATAGCTTCACTTTTTTCAAGTAGTTTCAAAAATAAAAATAAAAATGTTTTATTATATAGTGATGATAAATCTCAAAAAACTGCTATGGCTATTGAGCTTCATGATTTTGGACATAATCCAATAGTATGCCAAACACTTGAAGAGTTTAAAGAAAAAAGCTTAAATAATGGTGCGTATGATGATATTATTAACGATACATTTATAGGACAGGTGGGACAAAAAATAGCTACGCGTGTATCTGGAAACGCAGTTATTTATTCTGTATCATTATTTTTAGATACTGAGATAAGTAATGCATTTAATATTGTTTATCATAACAACTCTTTAAATGTAGGATTTAGACTATTTATATTTGATGCTTGTAAAGTTATAAGTATGAATATTCATGCCCTTAACTTTTTCTCAAAACTCTCTTCAAGTGCTGCTGAATACAGTGCTACAATTTGTTTCACTGGCTTGGATTTTACTAAAATTCCTGTGTCATTTAAAGAAACGATGGAAGATTCAGGAATATTATTTTATGAAAAGATGGATGATATTTTATTAAATAAAGAGTTATTAAAAGAATTAGGTGCAAGCTGTGCTGCAAATATTAAAAGTAAGCGCGTGCTTAATAAAGATATTGTGAGTAAATTACCAAGTTTTGTAGAAGCTACGGTAGCTACTATAGAGATGATGACAAACTCTAAAGCAAAAAAAGAAGCAATACAAATCAATAAGATAGAGATAAGAGAAAAAGATAACAAAATTGCAAGTTCAATAGGCTTTTACGGAGATGTAGATGGTATGATAATACTAGTATTTCCAACAAAAATTGCAAAAAAAGCTTGTGAGCTTTTAATTGGTGAAAGCACCGATGATGCTGAATTGATTTTAGATACATTAGCTGAACTTGTAAACATAGTTGGTGGTAAAATTAAATCTTTACTTGGAGACCATGGATCGAGAGTAAACATTACTCTACCAAGGACATATAACAATATAGATGACTTACTAGAGGTTATTGAAGATAAAAAAGGTGTGCAAGTAGATTTAATTTTTGATGATGATAAATTTTTATTTTTCTTAACTAAATAATAAGTTGGATATAATTGCATATTAATTGAACTCTCTTGAGGTGCAAGTTTAAGATGACGAAAATACCGTTGATAAAGGAAAATATATGTTAGTAGCTCCAAGTATTTTAAGTGCTGATTTTGGCAACCTTCAAAGAGATGTAGAAGATATTTGTAAATCTGGTTGTGATTTAGTACATGTAGATGTAATGGATGGACATTTTGTTCCAAACCTAACAATAGGACCAGTTGTTGTAACAGCTATTGCTAAAGTTGCTACAAAACCTTTAGACATACATTTAATGGTTAAAAATAATACTTTTTTTGTTGAACTTTTTGCACCTTTAAAACCAGAATATATATCTTTTCATATTGAAGAAGAAAAGCATCCACATCGTTTAATCCAAAAGATTCGTTCATTAGGTATAAAACCTGCAATTGTTTTAAATCCTCATACTCCACCAGAATCTGTAGAGTTTTTACTTAAAGATTTAGATATGGTTTTGCTTATGAGTGTAAACCCAGGATTTGGCGGTCAAAGCTTTATAGATAGTGTTATTGATAAAGCTGCAAGATTAAATAAGATGAGAAACAAATTAAATCCAAGTTGCCTCATTGAGGTTGATGGTGGTGTTAATAATAAAAATATTCAAAGCCTTAAAGATGTAGGTGTTGATATTGTTGTCGCTGGAAGTTATGTATTTAAACACGCTTCAAAAGAAGTAGCTATCAAAAGTTTACAAATTTAATGCGTTGTAAAATTTGCGGTATAACTTCTTATGAAGATGCGATGGTAGCTATCAAAGCTGGAGCTGATGCTCTTGGTTTTGTATTTTACGAAAAATCTCCTAGATATATCTCCCCGTCTAATGCCAAAAAAATCATAAAAAAACTTCCACCTTTTGTGGAAAAAGTTGGTCTTTTTGTCAATATGGATGCACAAATTATAAACTCATATATTCAAGAGTCAGGTTGTACACTTGCACAAATTCATTTTGAAGCATCAGATGAACTATATGAACAACTTTTTGTCCCTTATATAAGGGTTATTAGAGCTAAACAAAAGAAAGATATTTTAAAATATTGTGATAAATATAGACTTATAGATGCGCATTGTGAAGCTTATGGTGGAGTTGGAAAAAGATTAAATATTGAGTGGTTTGATGATGTTGATTGCTCAAAAATTATTCTGGCTGGTGGATTAGATGCAATAAATGTATCATCACTAAAACAATATGGTTTTTATGGTGTAGATGTAAGTAGTGGCGTAGAAATTTCTCATGGAAAAAAAGATCCAATCAAAGTTAAAGAGTTTATAAATAATGCTAAATAATGAATTTATTCTTGATACAAAAAGTATTTATAAACTTTCTTCAAAAGGTTTAGCAAGAGAACACCTTGTTGCTCAACTTGATAATGATTTAAATTTATCTCTTGAACTTTGGCGTGCTCAAGGTTTAGATATAAAAAAGCATAGGGGTGCTTACTTTTTTTCAACAAAATTTCTTCAAATAAGTGATGCAGAGTTTTGCATTGTAGATATAGAGACTAATGGTTCCAAAATAGATAAACATCAAATAATAGAGATAGCTGCCATTAAAATAAAAAATGGTAAAACTATAGATAAATTCGAATCTTTAGTATATACCCGTGAAATAAATTCATATATAACTGAAATAACAGGTATAAGTGTAGAGGATACAAAAGATGCTCCAACTCTAAAAAAAGTTTTATATGAATTTAAAGAGTTTTTAGGTGATTCGATTTTTGTAGCTCATGATGTAAAATTTGATTATAAATTTATTTCACAAAGTTTTATTAAAGTTGGATTATTTCCCCTATTAAACAGGTCCTTATGTTCACTATCACTTGCTGAGAAGACACTAAAATCATTTAGATATGGGTTGTCTTATCTTAGTGAATATTTTGATTTAAATCCAAATGCTTCCCACCACAGAGCAATGAGTGATGTAGTTACAACATTAGCGCTATTTAATTTAAGTATAAAAAATATAGATAATGGTATAAAAACTGTGGAAGATTTGATAAAATTTTCTAAAGAAGCAAAAAAGTTAAAGAGACCAAAGCTAGATCCTCTCTATATAGAAAAGAATAATTCTAAAGAAATGTAGTTTCAAGGTGAGTATCTTGATTTTTTACTCTGAAAAGGCACCCATACTTGTTAATCTTTTATAGCGAGCTTCCATCCTTTGCTCTTCACTCATAGCGCGAAGTTTAGCGAGCTCATCTAAAAAATAATCTCCAATTGCTTTTGCAGCATTATCACGATCTCTATGCGCTCCAATTAATGGCTCATCAATAATATCATCGATTAAATCAAGTTCTTTTAAATCACTACTTGTAATTTTCATAGCTTTAGTTGCATCTTCGGCTTTTTTAGGATCATTCCATAAAATTGCTGAACAACCCTCAGGAGAGATAACACTAAATACAGAATAACGCATCATAGCAAATTTATCAGCTACACCGATAGCTAAAGCACCACCAGAACCACCCTCTCCTATAACAATAGAGACAGTTTGTGTATTTAATTCTGCTAACTCTATTAAGTTTCTAGCGATTGCTTCACTTTGGTTACGCTCTTCAGCTCCAATTCCTGGATATGCACCTGGTGTATCTATAAGCATCAATACTGGTATTTTAAATTTTTCAGCTAACTTTGCAGCACGAAGTGCTTTTCTATATCCCTCTGGATGTGGCATTCCAAAATTTCTTTTAATTTTATTTTTTGTACCGCGACCCTTTTGCTCACCAATAACCATAACTTTCTCACCACCAATATAACCAAGGTAACAAAGAATTGCAGGATCATCACGAAAATGACGATCACCATGAATTTCATACTTATTTCTCATAAGTAAATTAATATAATCAAGTGCATAAGGTCTATCTAAATGCCGTGCAAGCTGAAGTTTTTGAAAATCTGATAAGTTATTATAAATCTTTTCAACTAGCTTATCAAGGCCTATTTTTAATTCTTCAACTTTATTGTCATCGTGACGAACACGCGCAGAGATTATATCTTCTTGAAAAGCTTTTATTTTTGTTTCAAAATCTAAATATGTAGCCATGTTAACCCCTTAATTAGATTTTCTTAAAAATAAGAACACCATTAGTTCCACCAAAGCCAAAAGAGTTACTCATAACTATATTTAATTTGGCAGCTCTTGAGCCTGATGTTACATAGTCTAAATCACAATTTTCATCTGGTGTTTCATTGTTGATGGTTGGGGGTAAAATACTATCACGCATAGCAAGAAGACATGTAACCGCTTCAATACCACCAGCAGCACCTAGACAATGACCTATTTGACCTTTAATTGAACTCATCGGAGGACAATTTTCTTTACCTCCAAGCAGCTCTTTTACAGCTGCTGTTTCATTTTTATCATTGATTGGAGTTGAAGTCCCATGTGCATTTACATAATCAAGCTTTGGCTCACCTGCCATTTTATAAGCAGCTTTCATAGCGCGAGCTGGTCCATCAAGAGAGGGTGTTGTAATATGATTAGCATCACCACTTTCACCAAAACCTATAATCTCGCCATAGATGTTAGCTCCACGGGCAACTGCATCTTCATAAGTTTCTAATACAAGTGCAGCAGCACCCTCACCCATAACAAAACCGTCACGATTAGCGTCAAATGGACGAGAAGCCTTTTTTGGGTTTTCGTTGTTAGTAGATAATGCTTTCATTGCAGCAAATCCACCAACACCAACACCAGTAATAGCACATTCTGCAGATACAACTAACATTTTGTCAGCTCCGCCACAAATAATTGTTTTCATTGCTTCACTTATTGCATGAGTTCCTGCCGCGCAAGCTGTTACAGATGAAAGGTTAGGTCCTTTGGTACCATGTTCAATAGAAACAAATCCACCAAGCATATTAACTAATGCACCAGGGATAAAAAAAGGTGAAATTCTTCTTGGTCCACGATTTTCTAATATAATAGAGTTTTTCTCAATTGAAGGAAGTCCACCAATTCCTGAACCAGCACTTATTCCAAAGCGTTCCATATCTGTATCTTGGGCAAGATTTGCATCAGCCATCGCTTCTTGTGCTGCTTTTAAACCCAAGTGTATAAATCTATCAGCTTTTTTAACCTCTTTTGGAGCCATAACAGTTACTGGATCAAAATCTTTTACTTGACCTGCAATTTTAACACTATAATTTTCAGGGTCAAATAAAGTGATTGTTTCTATTCCACATACACCATCACAAATAGCTTTAAATGAACTCTCTTTATCATTTCCAACAGCGTTAATCATTCCTAAACCAGTTACCACAACTCTTTTCATCGATATCTCCATAAAAATAAATACTTTTAAAAACTAATTTTAATTAATTTTTAAAAGTATTTTTAGATATACTATATGCCTTATGGCACATAGTTATTTACTTTCAATATAAGTAATTACATCTTTAACAGTTTGAATTTTTTCAGCTTCATCATCTGGAATTTCAATATCGAATTTTTCTTCTAAAGCCATTACAAGTTCAACAACATCAAGACTATCCGCACCTAAATCTTCAACAAATTTTGCATCCTCTTTAACTTCATCTGTGCTAACGCTTAACTGTTCTACTACTACTTCTGTGATGTCTTCTAAAAGTGCCATTATAGCTCCTATATTTTATTTAATTTTGTGAATTATACCATGTTTTTCTTAAATTTTTGATAATGAAATATAATTTAAGCCATATTCATACCGCCATTTACTTTCAAAGTTTCCCCTGTAATATAACTAGAATAATCACTTAACAAAAAAGCTGTAGCTTCAGCAACTTCTCTTGCTTGACCCATACGATTCATTGGTATTTTTGCGTTAATTGAATCTTTGATTTCTTCACTAAGCACCTCAGTCATCTCTGTAGAGATAAAACCTGGTGTTAAAGAATTATAACGAATTGAACTTGTTGCTGCTTCTAATGCAAAACTTTTTGTCATTGCAATAACTCCACCTTTAGATGCAGCATAATTTGTTTGTCCCGCATTACCAGTTTCACCTATAATAGAAGAGATATTTACAACTGAGCCAAATTTATTTTTTCGCATAATTTTCATAGCTTCACGACAGCCTATAAAACAAGATGTAAGGTTTGCATTTATTACGCTCATAAAATCATCTGTTTTCATACGAAGAGCCAACTTGTCATTTGTAATTCCAGCATTATTCACTAAATAAGAAAGCCCACCATCACTCTCTTTTATAAGTTTAAGTGCATCAATAAATGCAGCCTCATCACTTACATCAAAACCAATAACCGCTGCACTTCCACCAGCTGCTTGTATTTCATCTTTTACAGCGTCAGCCTCTTTTGCACCACTTCTATAGTTAATCCATACTTTAAGACCAAAACCTCCAAGAGTTTTTGCAATTTGTGCACCAATACCACGACTTGAACCTGTTACTAAAACATTTGTACCGCTAAATTTCATATTATTAATTTCTCCATCATTAATTTGATTTAAAATCTAAATCTTATACTAAACTATTATCCATCTCAGATGGAATATCAATTCCCATTATAGTTAAAACCGTCGGAGCTATATTGTTTAATGCTCCGATGTTAACTTTATCTACGCCATCAGCCTCAACAAAGCACCAAACTTTACCAACAGTATGGTTTGTTAAAACATCTCCATTTTCATTACGCATCTCTTCACAATTACCATGATCTGAAGTGATAACTACTGCATAATCTGTCTCTTTTGCTTTTTTCAAAATTTTACCAAGTTGAGTGTCAACCGTTTGTACAGCAATTTTTGCAGCTTCAAAATCTCCAGTATGCCCTACCATATCTCCATTTGCAAAATTAACAACAACAAAGTCATATTCATCATCCATCGCATTAAGCACAGCTTCACCCACTTTTAACGCACTCATTTGTGGTTTCAAATCGTATGTTTTTACATCTGGAGATGGTATTAAAACTCTTGTTTCATTTGTATATGGCTCATCAATACCGCCATTTAAAAAAAAAGTAACATGAGCATATTTCTCTGTTTCAGCAGTGTGAAATTGTCTAAGCCCTTTTGCTGATACTACCTCAGCCAAAGTGTTTTTTGGCACATCTTTTTTAAATAAAACTGGATAATTAAAACTTTTATCATACTCTGTCATAGTTGCTATATTTACATTTAACGGCTTTTTTTCAAATCCACTAAAGCTACTATCACCAAGAGCAGTTACAAGCTCTCTCATTCTATCACTTCTAAAATTAATAGTTAAAATACTATCACCATCTTCAATACCATTATAATTTTCAAATGCTACTGGTTCAACAAATTCATCTGTCTCACCCATAGCATAAGAATGCCCAATATAACCAGCTGGCAAATAATCACTTTTAGGTATAGCATTTACTATAGCATCATAACCTCTTTTAATTCTTTGGAATCTATTATCTCTATCCATAGAATAAAAACGACCAGATATAGTAGCTATACTTATGTTTTCATCAAGTTCTTTTTCAACAATTTTTATATATTTTGTTGCTGATGTTGGAGATACATCTCTACCATCTGTTATAAGGTGTAAAAAAACTTTTTTGCCTGCTTTTGAAGCAATTTTTGCAAGATAAAGAAAATGATCAATATGTGAATGAACTCCCCCATCACTTAAAAGCCCTATTAGGTGAAGTCTATCTGATTTGTTTAGTAATATTTTCAATTCTTCATTATCTGCTAAAGTATTTTCCTGAATTGCCAAAGATATTTTAACTAAATCTTGATACAAAATTCGCCCACTCCCAATAGCCATATGTCCAACTTCTGAATTACCCATTTGCCCCTCTGGAAGCCCAACACTCAATCCAGATGTATCTATTAATGAATGTGGAGTGTTTGCAAATAATTTGTCATAAGTTGGTTTTTTTGCATTGTAAAATGCATTATGTTCAGTTCTTTGACAAAACCCAATACCATCTGTAATAACTAAAACTACTTTTTTTGACAATGTTTTTTTCCTCTGAGCTAAATTTTATGTGATTGTACTATAATATCACTTTTAAAATAACTAAAGGCTTGGGGTTTGCTATATTATCTATATGAATTATTAAATATAAATATATTAGGATATATAACTATTCGTGCAGGTGTATCATTTTTTTTAGCTCTATTTATAACTCTTTTTTTAATGCCTCGCTTTATAAGATGGGCCAAAAAAACATCAAGTGTTCAACCAATAAATGAGCATGTTCCAGCACATAAATCAAAAGCCTCAACTCCAACTATGGGTGGGATAGTTTTTATATTTGCAACTATTTTAGCTTCACTTTTTACAATTGATTTTACAAATCTTTATGCTATTGGTTCAATTTTAACATTAGTATTATTTGCTTTGATTGGTTTTCAAGATGATTATGCAAAAATCAAAAAAAATGAAAACTTAGCAGGGCTTAAGGCCAGGACTAAACTACTTTTGCAAATTATAGCTGGTTTATCCATAGCTTCATTTTTATGTATATTTGCAGATTTTAACACTCAACTTTATGTACCTTTTGTAAAAACAGCACTATTAGATATGGGTAATTTTTCAATAATATTTTGGGTCCTTGTAATAATAGCTACTTCAAACGCTGTAAATTTAACTGATGGGCTAGATGGTTTAGCTACCGTACCATCGATTGTAGCACTTACATCTTTTAGTATAATTATCTATATTACAGGTAATGCTACTATCAGTTCTTATCTTCTTATGCCAAATTTTCCTGTTGGGGAAGTTGCTATAGTATCTTCGGCTCTGATGGGTGCACTAGCTGGTTTTTTATGGTTTAACTGTCATCCTGCTGAAATTTTCATGGGTGATAGTGGTTCACTAACTATTGGAGCTTTTTTAGGATATTTGGCAATTATCTCTAAAAGTGAAGTCTTACTTTTACTTATTGGCTCTATATTTGTAATTGAAACTCTATCGGTTATCCTTCAAATTGGCTCTTTTAAATTACGCAAAAAAAGAGTTTTTTTAATGGCACCTATCCATCACCATTTTGAGATGAAAAATTGGGCTGAAAATAAAATAATTGTTCGATTTTGGATTATTGCGATACTATCAAATCTAGTCGCACTTATCTCTTTAAAGATACGCTAATGCAAAAAAACAAAAAAAGAGTCTCTTTGTTTGGCTATGGTATAACCACTAAAGCTTTAACAAAAAAATTTCCTTATGCTGTATTTTATGATGATAAATGTACAAAACCATTTAAAGATGAGAATGGGTTTAAAGTTAAACCATCAAATGAATTTAATCCTTTATGCTCAGATTTAGAGATACCAAGTCCTGGAATTCCACCATCAAATCTTCTTATAAAAAAGGCTGAAAATCTTCAAAGTGAGTATGATATATTTGCAGATACTTCCCCTTTAAAAATTTGGATTAGTGGAACTAATGGAAAAACAACCACTACACAAATGATGCAACATCTTCTTTGTGAAAATGGGAGTGAAGCTGGTGGAAATATTGGCACACCATTAGCAGATTTAAATCCAAATACTAAAATATGGATACTTGAAACTAGCTCTTTTACAATTCACTATACAAATATTGCAAAACCAAATATATATGTATTACTCCCTATAAATCCAGACCATTTAAGTTGGCATGGAGATATGGATAAATATGTTAAATCAAAGCTAAAACCTATCCTAGATATGAAAGATGCCGAGATAGCTATAATCCCCCATGCATATAAAGATATCGATACAAAAGCACATGTTATTACATATGCTAATGAACAAGAATTAGCCTCACGCTTTAATATAGATAGTTCTTTAGTAAAGTTTGAGGGTGTATTTTTAATTGACGCTCTCTTAGCTATGGCTGTTGATAAAATATTATTTGACAAAGTAAATTATGAAAAAATCAACTCATTTGTACTTGACCCACATAGACAAGAAGAGATTAAAGATTCCAAAAATCGTTTATGGGTTAATGATACTAAAGCTACAAATATTGATGCTACTATAGCTGCTGCTAATCGCTATAAAAACTCTAATTTACATCTAATTTTAGGTGGCGATGACAAAGGAGTAGATTTAGAAAATCTTTTTATATTTTTAAAAAATAAAAAGATAAAAATATATAATATTGGCTCAAACAAAGATAAATTATCAAATCTTGCTAAAAAGTACAAAATAGAGTTTATAAAATGCCTTAATTTAGCAGATGCGATTAAATATATAGATAAAAATTTACTATCAAACGAAGTAGCCCTGCTCTCTCCAGCAGCTTCAAGCCTTGACGAGTTTAGTTCTTATGTCCAAAGGGGAGATGAATTTAAAAAGGCAGTGTCAAAATTATAGATGTTTGAATTAACAGAATATATAGGAATTATAGCTTTTAGCATAAGTGGTTTTTTTGTAGCTATCAGAAACAAACTTGATTTACTAGGTATCTTAGTAGCTACTTTTTTAACAGCTCTTGGTGGTGGCATAATCAGGGATATTTCAGTAGATAAGATTCCTTTTACTTTTACTTACGATTACCCAGCAGCTATTGTTCTTTGTATTATGTTAGTAATGATTTTATTTAAATTTCATAAACGAAATTCGATTGAGAACAGATTATTTTTTATAGTGAGTGATTCTATTGGTCTTGTTTCATTTAGTATTGGTGGTGCTATAATCGCCATTGAAGCAAATTTTAATTTTACTGGAGTTATTGCTATCTCTTTTATTACTGCTGTGGGTGGAGGAATAATGAGAGATATTATAATAAACGAAGTTCCTTTTATCTTTAAAACTGGATTTTATGGGACAGTTGCTTTGCTTATGGGATTTGGAATTTACCTATTAAATGCTTTAGGGTTTGAATCTCCTATATTTGTACTTATACTCTTTATTATTGGTGTATTGCTTAGAGTTTTTGCATATTATAAGAAATGGTCAATTCCATTAAAGTAAGTTTATATAAGCTTACTTTTAGCACACAAGAAGTATAATTACGACTTTTAAAAGATGGCCTGTTAGCTCAGTCGGTAGAGCAAATGACTGAAAATCATTGTGTCCTTGGTTCGATTCCGAGACAGGCCACCACTTACAAACAACATAAATCAAGCTAGACAAATATTTATTCAAAGTTTCAGTATACATACTGGTATATTAATCTATTTACTCACCCTGAATCAAGTTCAAAATGACAGCCAGTATGAATCAGCCGTGGTTTTGGTATAGATATTTTCATTAATTTACTTAAGCTACAATACACTCATGAAATTTAGAGCCGTTATAATATTAGCACTACTGTTTGTATTAAATACATCACATGCAAGTGAATTTTTATTCTCATTTAATAGTGATAGTGCTTGTTCTACAACTCAACATTCAGACGAATTTAAAGTAAAAAAAAACAATACTAACGAGCATTGTGAGCTTCATTGTGAATACCACAGTTCCTATCTACTTCCTCAATACAACTTTATTTCTAAAGTAGCTATTACAAATTCATCTCTAATTTTAAAACAAAATTTATATGTTTTTCAAAATAAATTAGAATTTTTTAAACCGCCCATCTCTTAACTCTTTATCTAAGCAAATATTACAAAAATTTTATTTTACAAAGGATAATTATGTTGAGAAGCATACTTATATCTGGACTTTTATGCACATTTTTAAGTGCACAAAGTTTTGATAAATTTCTACAAAAGGCTATTGATAATAGCCCATATTTA
>JAKISX010000063.1 GCA_021648405.1 Sulfurimonas sp.
TCCTTGAATTTTTGCTTGCAACTGACTTCGTCCGGAAACTGTTCTATAAAATTAATTAATGACATGTTCTTCGTGTTTTATACAAAAATAACAAATTAGGTATATATACGGGCAATCATATTCTATTTTTATGGATGTTGAAGAAAGCAGTTTTTATTTAAAATTGTATAGCTGCTCATTATAATTTTTTTTCAGAGATCTTTTTTTTGGTGGTACTTATTTCTCCCAAAACAGTTTTCGCATTTATCGGGCTTACTACTTTATTACCTGTTTTTGCTTCCAATTCTTTTCTTGCAACATTAGCAACATTACCTCCTTGTTGTGCAACACTCTTACTTTCTGCAAAATTTTTTGGTTTTACGGCTTGCGAAATATCCTTTGTAGATGCTTCGGCAAGCATATTTAAAATCAGTTCAGTATTTGTCATATTGTCTCGCAGGTTTTCTTTTTTCAACCCTTTAAGAACTTTGTATTCTTTGGTGGTTTTATCAGCCCAGGCTTTGGTCAATATATTTGTTAGTGTGGCAAATTGCACGCCTTCTTTCAATCCTCTTTTTTTCCATTCATCAGTTAACTCTTTGCGTACTTCAATGCTTTTGAGACGTTGATTAATCCAGTTTTCAGAATATCCTAATTCCAAATATTCTTTCAAAGCCCTGTCAATAGTTAATTCTGGGTCTTGCATCTCGTCTAATCGTTCCGATGCAATTTGTGCCAACCAAAGTTTAAAAGGTTCTGCCTTTGGCGATGGAATTGATTGGATAAGTCTGAAAAGTTGTTCGGTATCAGCCACATCGGTCATTCGCATTTTACCGTCTTTTGCAAGCATTTTCAAACCGTGACAATTCGTCACGGTTTGGTTTCCTTCTGCTTTAAGTCTTTGTTTTAACTTTCTCCAATAGGCTTGTGGGTCAACACTTTCTGTTAAAATAGCAATAACATCAACAATAGAGATATACCATTTCTCTTTATCATTATTCCAAATAGTACGAACTTGTTGGTCTTCAAATAGTTTTATTTCGTTTTTCTTCGCCATAATAATTCCAATTAAAAAGGTGTGTCAATATTAAGTTCTTTGCAAAGTGCAATCAGTTCTATGTCTGTATCGCTCATTTTGTTTTCGAGTGTTTTCAGTTTTGCAGAAACTTTTGCAATATCAACAGGCTCTTCCTCCTCAAAAGTGTTTACATATCTTGGAATATTTAAGTTGTATTCGTTTTCGTGAATTTCAGAAAGTGGGGCGAGATAAGAGTATTTTTCAATCTCTTTTCGCTCTCTGTAAGTTGTAATTATTTTTTCAATATCCTTTGGTCGCAATATATTTTGAGTTCCTCTTTCAAAATGTTTACTGCTATCAATAAAAAGTACATTTTCAGGATTTTCTCTACATTTCTTAAAAACTAAAATACTTGTAGGTATTGGCGTTCCGTAAAATAGATTTGCAGGCAAGCCAATTACAGCATCTAAATAATTACGGTCTTCAATTAAATATTTACGAATAATTTGTTCTGCTCCACTTCTAAACAAAGCACCGTGTGGCAAAACAATTGCCATAGTTCCGTTTTCTGCCAAATGATGTACCATATGTTGCACAAAAGCATAATCGGCTTTGCTTTTTGGTGCCAATTTTCCGTATTGGCTAAAACGGTCATCACTTGTAAACAATGGGTTTGCACTCCATTGAGCCGAAAATGGCGGATTGGCTACAATGGCTTCAAATTGGTGTTCAATGTGTTGCGGGTGTTCTAATGTATCTTCTTGTTTTATGTCAAATTTACGATAATGCACATCGTGCAAAATCATATTCATTCGTGCTAAGTTGTAAGTTGTTCGATTTAATTCTTGTCCGTAAAAGTTAGTAACTTCATCTACTTCTTTGGCAACACGTAGTAATAATGAACCAGAACCACAAGTTGGGTCATAGATCCTATCTCCCTCTTTTGCTTCTACTAGTTTTGCTAAAAGAGTTGATACAGCACTAGGTGTAAAAAACTCTCCACCTTTTTTACCTGCATCCCCTGCAAAGTGAGATATAAGGTACTCGTAACTATCTCCGATACCATCATTGCCACTAAGCATACTTGGTCTTAAATCAAGTCTAGTATCACTAAAATCTTCAAGCAGATGTTTAAGTATTTTATTTCGCTCTTTGGTTCTTCCAAGCATTGTTTCACTATTGAAATCTACATTTCTAAAAACACCTTCAAGTTTTTCTTTGTTGTCCTCTTCAATTGCTTCTAGTATTTTATTTATCTCTTCACCAAGATTTTCAGTCTCTTTATGTTTTAGTAGATACTCAAATGTGCATTTTTCATCAAGTTTAAATTTCTCACGACTTAAACTTTTTTGGATTCGCTCACTGTTATCTCCATGTTTAGCTTTTAGCTCTTCAAGTTTTTCTCTATAGAAATCTGATAAGTATTTAACAAACAACATAGTAAGTACATAATCTTTATACTGAGAACTATCCATCTTACCTCTAAAAGTATCACATGCTTTCCATACTATAGCGTTGATTGTTTCTTGACTTGTCTTTTTCATTATTTTATTTCCTGGTTTATTATTTTATTAAATACATCTCTGTAATATTTTTCTTTTTTATTTTTCAACTCTTCAAGTAAATCTATCTCTTTACTTGCTAAGTCCAAAAACTCAACTATCTTTTTTTGTTCTTCTAAAGATGGAAGTTTTATCTCTAAATCTTCTAACTCTTTGGTTTTAATCATATTTATAGCCGTACCAGTTATAGAACTGTTTAATGCTCTTTTAGCAGTTGTTGAATTTAAATAATATGTTAAAAACTTACTATCTACTTTTGTTTCATCAACTCGCAAAGATGCTACAAATGAGGGTATAACTAAACCACTATTCTTTTCATTGATATCTAAAGCAATGTTTGGTTCTCTAAGTCTTATTAACACATCATTAGCTTGTGTTAAGTAAATCTCTTTGATTTTCTCTTTTGATGTAAAATTATCTAAATACTTAACAGATAAACAACCATTGTGATTAAAAGACTTTAAAGTAACTGCTTTATAGGAGTAAGTTTCTTCATCAACAGCAGAAGCTTTTTTCCTTGCAGTTACAAGCCCAGTTCTAAGATTTGATATATCTTTTAATCTCAAAATTCAATCCTTTAAAATTGTATATAGTGAAATGATACAATAATTTTTAAATGATATCAAGTGTCTATTGTAAAATAGAGCAATTTTATTATTATTTACAGCTGGAAATTTAGATAAATTAATAAACTAGATTCTCTGAGAGTTCAATTATTACCTGTATAACCTTTTTTCATCTGTGCTTTTTTTGTAAGTTCTTGAACACTTTGAGATAAATCTTCATTTGCTATATGATAGTGATTGTGCAGTTTTTCAAGGGAGTTGTCTATTTTGGTTGTTAGTATAACTATCAAATCCTCCATTTGCTCTCTTACACTGTTTATATCTTCTTCTTGAGATTGTCTTAGCTCCCTAGAGAGCATATCTAATTGTGATTGAGATTTTACATAATCACTTTTAATTATCTCAATATCATTTATCAAAGATTTAAGAGTTGAGTACATATTTACTAAGTTGGTATTTTGCTCTTGCATCTCGCTCATTTTATGTGAAGATAAAGACATCTGTCTCATTAAAATAATACTCTCTTTATTTATATTATCTATTTTATTTTCACTTTCATACAGTGCAGTGTTTAAACTCTCTGAATGTGATTTTAAAGATATCATTTGGTTCTCAAAAGAATTAGATACATTCGATAGCTCTAGCAGTGTACCCTTTACTATAGAATTTGATATATCTTTAGAAATATTGCCAATAGATTTAATTGAACCTCTAACCTCTTCTAGGTCATCAGCCATATCTCCCCTACTCTCAACTGCTTTTTGAAGTATAGATATAACTTTGTTATGATGATCTTGTTCTGATACCCTTAATATATCTATATGCTTATGAACTACACTATCAAGTGCTGGAAATTGTACCTCTGTAAAATTTTTAAATAATTTAATAACAACTTTATTTAGAACCTCTATCTCATCAAATTTTTCCATAAATTTTACTTGATTAGTTTTAATACTTTGTAATGCTTTAATATCTTCTTTAAATTTTTCCCTTACTTCATCTTGTGCTTTGGTATCTAACTCTCTATTAATATTCATATTTACTTCAAGTTCTGATGTGTATTTTTTTAATTGTGTGATTTGATCTATGAGAGCTATAGTAAATTCATGTTGAGTTTTAAGTGTTTGTGAAACTTGTGTTTGATGCATGATATTCATAATAAGAAAAAGAATTAAAGATATTAAAAAAGGAAATAAGCTCTCTCTAATAATCAAAAGTAAGTCAGTAGTTTCGGGATGGATTATCATATGGATAACACTACTTAAAGCTCCTATTCCTAGCATTAATGGAGCATAATTTATTTTATTTGGTTGCTTTATTATAGATATTTGTCTTAAAAATAATAAACCCATAAATACAAATGCTAAAAGTAAGTCAATATCTAACATATTTTTTCCTTTACATAACTATATCTAAAATCTCTTTTGGTTTTGTTGCAAAAATATTATGCTCAGGTTTTGATGTAAAACCCCATGTAGCAAATATAGCTTTAATATTAGCATTTTTTGCACTTTTGATATCTTTTATATTATCCCCTATCATCCAAGCTTTATGTAATGATTTGTCAAACCCATAGGTGTTTAAGATAACATCTAACATCTCTGGGCTTGGTTTTGAAGCACTAACCCTATCTGCACCTATAATAACATCAAATAAGTTTACAACATTAAGTGAGTCTAGCATTTTGTTTGCAAATCGCGTTGGAGCATTTGTGGCAACTGAGAGTTTATATCCAGATGATTTGAGTTCATAAAGCAACTCTTTTATACCATCGTATAGATAAGGATTTTGAGTGCATTGAGTTGCATAGTGAGTCTCAAATAACTCTCTATCATTTTTAAAATAGACCTCTGTTTCATAAAAAAGATATGGTAAATTCCTAACTTCCATATTTATACACTCAACTACAAACTCTTCGCTAACAGGATTTAAATTATGGTTAATTTTTCTAACATGATTTACTGAAATAGTTATATCTTTTTTTGAATCAATTAATGTCCCATCCATATCAAAAATTATAATTCTCATAATATTACTTCATTTTTTGATATATTTCTTCTAGCGTATCTACAAAAAGCTCACTATCATTTGGGCATCTACAAACTCTATAATTTTTAAATCCCAACTCCTCGGCAATCTCCCTATATTCAATCTCTAATTCAAAATCAGTTTCTGAATTATCTATTGTAAAAGCTAATGGAAATATTATAACTCCCCTATTTTTAATAGTAATTAATTTATCATCAAGGGATGGTTTTAACCACTCCATTGGTCCAACTTTTGACTGATATGCTAAATGAACCTCTCTAAAATCCATGTTTTGCTCTTTCATCATTACTTTAAGTATATCTACATGCTTGTTTACATGCTTTTCATATACATCCCCAGCATCTATTATTTTTTTTGGGAGTCCATGTGCAGAAAAAATAATATCAAAATCTTTATAACTATCTGAAGCTATTGTTTCTTTTATTCGCTCAAGTATAGCTTTGTTATAAGTTTTATTTTCAAAAAAATGCTTAATCTCAACTAGGATAGCATTGCCATCATTTTTATGATAACTCTCTTCAAAATCTTCAAGTGATGATTTTGTAGTAGTAGTTGATTGCTGTGGATACAAAGGAATTAAGTAAATTTTATCTACATTTTGAGTATTTAGACGCTCTATAACTTCATTGGCAAAAGGTGGAGTATATCTCATAGCAAAATCAACTATAACATTTTTACCAAGCCTAGTTTGAAGTTTTTTAACTAAATTTTTTGTATGACCAACGATTGGAGATTTTCCACCAAGCTGACGATATATCTCTTGAGAACTCTCAGTACGGTTAAAAACAATCATCCCACCAATTATTTTTCTAAGTGCTGAACTTTTCATTGTTAAGATATTTTTATCATTAAACATATTTTTCAAAAACATCTCAACTTCATTAAGATTATTTGGACCGCCCATATTAAGTAATATTACCGCTTCTTTACAACCTGACATTTTGTACCTTTTTTTCATCATTAAATACTGTCACACTAAAACCTCATTAATTTCAAATAAAATATTATCATACACTTTATATTCATCTATATTTAATATAAAATGAACACCTTTAGAAACATCTAACTCATCTATATTAAAATTTATATTTGAATTAATATGAAATATTTTTGATTTATTTATTATTTCATTTGTAACTAAACTTTTAGCTATGCCATTTAAAGTAAATTCTTGATTATTAATATTTATAAAATTAATATTAATTTGTTTTTTAGCTAATTTAACTTCTTCGATATACAATCTTTTATTATGAAACAACCCATCAAAAGTAAATATTTTAATCTTATCTTTTATTATTTTTTTTGTAGTTTCATCTACTAAATTAAGTAAAGTAGCTTCATCTGCTTTTGACCTAACACAAATCCATTTTAGGGAATCATAAACATCTAATTCATCCTTAACTAAAACTTCTGCATTTCTGCAATAGTTTATATGTCGTGCATTTTCAATCTGATATAGAGATTCTCTATGATATATATACTTCCATTCTAAATCTTTTAAAATCTTAACATCATTATAGACTTCAAAATTTTCCGCACCCATATTTCCATTACTAAACCAAACATTATCCATAGATAATATTTTAGTAAAATCAAATAATAAAAATACAGGAACAGAGCAATGTGCATTATTTTTAATTTTACTTTTAGGAATCAAACCCTCATTATTAAATAAAGTAGGTGTTTTTGCTCCAAAATAAAATCTTGCATAATCATGTACACTCGTATTAGTATGTGCTATTACATCATCATTTGCTATATCGGTTTTTAAAAGATTTAAATTTTCTGCCTTATTTCTACTATATAATTTGCCACTATTTAATATTGAAATAATATTATGAATATCATTATAATGAAATACAAACTGCGTCCACCAATTTTGATAACCATCTTTAAATTTTAATTTTTGGTTACTTTGAAACTCTTTTAAAAAAACTTCTTTTGTCATGCTACAAAGAACTCTTCTACTTCATCTGTTGTTTCTGGTTGCTGATATGCTAATAATCTTACGGCGATATCTTCATTGTCAAGTTGAGTTAATGTAATATATTCAAGTTGAGATAAAAACAACATTACCATATCTGAAGATTGAGCTAGTTCCTGAGACAACATATTTTTTTGCAGTACACCACCATTTCTAAGAGTTTGCCAAATATTATTTAATGCACTGTAAGTTATACAAATTTTAGTTTTCTTTGATGAGATACAAAAGACATCTTCATCATCTCTTTTATCTTGTACAATTTCTATAGTTAAATTTAATTTTTCATTTGAATACGAATTAATTAATTGAGAAGACAATTGTTTTAAATTTGTTATAAATTCAATACTTGATAAATAATATGGCTCATTTTTTAACCATTTATCTATTTTATTTTGATTTTTATGCTCTGGAGTAAATTTATCAACCTCTGCTGTATGTATAAATATGTCTATAGGTAGATTTTTAAGATATTTATACATAAGAGGTTCTACAACACTCTCCCAATCTAAGCCACCATTTCCGCAGCCGAGCATAGGAAATGATACTGACTTTATACCTTGTATTTGATATTGCTCTACAAATTTTTGAAGACCTAATTCTATATATTCAACTTCTGAAGCATTTCTCCAGTTTTCTTTTGTAGGAAAATTCAATACCCATTTATTTAATGTTCTATAAATTTGTAGTTTACCTATAGTAAACATACCATTTTCACAATAATTTTGATAATTTATAAACATGTCTGGATAAATTCGCTTAAACTCTTTGGCTAAGCCTTTACCCATAACACCAATAGTATTTACAGTATTTACTAAAACCTGTGCATTTGATTCAAATATATTTGTTCTTGTATATATTATCATTCAATTTCCCTCGTATTTATGTAGTTTAACATAATTACTTACCATTTTCTTTAGCTCTTAAACTAACTTCATACATAATTTGTTGCAATGGTAACATTTTTTCGTATATATCATATAATGTAGAGATTAATTTATCACCATCTGTTATAAGATTTGGGTCTAGCATTGCATATACAGCCATACCCTTATAGAGGCTCAATTCTGCATTTGGCATATCGGCATTAAAACCTCTTGGAAATCGCTTATAGCCCTTCTCTATTGTCTTATAGTCATATTTTAAGAGTTTATCTAAAGTTATTGCAAGGTTTTGTCTTCTTTTCTCGTCTTTAATATACTCACGGTAAGCATCAAGCATAGGTTTTTCAATCCAATGCTCATCGGATATAGTAAATCCCATATTATTGGGCTTTATATCCCTATATTGCGACTTATCATAAAATACAAAACCCATAGAAACCCTTTAAAAACCCACAAAAACCTATAGAATTATGTATAACTTTATGTACAACTATGTTATACTACTTCATCACAAGGAGTTATACATTATGGCAAGGAAAAACCCTCGTATCAAAGTTAAAGATGTCAAAGAATTATATTACAGTTATAATAAAGACAATCAACTTGAATATTTTGTAAGATTTAAACCTAAAAACACTAATCCTTTTCCAGTGAAGAATTATACAGAAATTTTCAGTCTCTATGACTTAGATGATAAAAAACATTTAGAAGAGGTTATTAGGTTACGAGATTACACTCATAGTAAATGAGACTATATACTATATTGATGAAGTCACTGGTAAGCTTGAAAAACAAGAAGCCAAATTACAAGAAGCTAAAGAACAAAAAAAGATAGATGTGTTATTTGGTACTATATTTGAGGTTACACTCAATAATCTCAATATAGTTGAGTCCACACGAAAACCATATGTAGCCAACTATAATAGGCATATAAAGCCATATTTAGGTGCAACATCAGTATATAATATAAAATACAAAGATGTAGAAGCTATATTTAATAGAATGGATAACGAAGATGAAAACGGAACTGGAACACCTACTTTACATCAGAAGAGTGGTAAAGTAATTATGCAAAATCCTAAAAAGTCTCTCTCTCTACAAACTAAAAAAAATGTATTAACTATTTTTAGAAATGTATTTAGATACCTCAATGAAGATGAAGACGAGTTTAAAGATTTTAATTTTGACCCATCAAAAAAAATTCTTAAAAAACTCAATGATACTAATGAAGTAAGATATGCTTCATTAGATTATAGATTAAAATTATCTAATTCAAATGAAATGTTGAATATAGTAAGAAAAATTTATCAAGAAATAACTAAGTTAGCCACTCCAACATTAAAGACAAATGGAACACCTAAAATACTTCAAGATAATGTTTGGAATGTCCCCTATTTAAGAGACACTTATTTAGTCAGTTAACAACACATTGTTTTTAACCTTTTCATTATATCTTTTTTCAAACTCATTAGGAGATATATGACCTAAATAGCTATGTCTTCTTTTGGGGTT
>JAKISX010000064.1 GCA_021648405.1 Sulfurimonas sp.
TTTTTAGCTGTGTTGAAAATTTAGCCATTTTCCTACTCATATTTATACCCTCACTTTTATTGTTTAATTTTACTCTTTTGAGAATTAAACTTTACAAAAAGTTGTTTGATTTTCTTGGGGTAGTATACCTAGTCCTCAATTTAGTATATTTTTCAGCGAAATTGTGTCAAAGTATACTAAGTGCTTATTAGATGTAAGGTGGGTTTACACAGTTAGGTTTACGCTCTCCTAGTTATCTATTGTTTCTAAAATATCTATCTATTCCGTTAGCCATACCTTTAGCTATTGTTTTTCTATAGTTATCATTTACTAAACGCTTGGCTTCAATTGGATGTGTAAGAAATCCAACTTCAACCAAAACAGCTGGCATTTGGGCACCAACTAATACCCAAAATGGTCCCTCTCTAACTCCTCCATCTTTAACACCTTTATAGTGTTTATTTAAAGACCCAAGCATCCCTCTTTGTAAATCTATTGCAAGTTTATGAGAAGCTGTTGTTTTAGCATGATTTAAAAACTTTAAAAAATTTTGTTTACCATACATATTCATCTCTGAAACATATGCACTATTTTCTTTTGCAGCAACTCTTTCAGCTCTTTTTGAGCGAGATGGAGATAAAAAATAGCACTCAATTCCATGAACCTTATGTGCATTCTTTTTACCAACAGCGTTAGCATGAATACTTATAAATAAATCTGCTTTTTTCTTGTTTGCAAAAGCTGTTCGATTACTTAACTCAATATACTTATCTTTATCTCTAGTCATATACACTTTATATCCACGAGTTGTTAAAAAGCTTTCTAAATGTTTTGCTATTTTTAAAACAACAATTTTCTCTCTATATTTTCTATATCCGACAGCGCCAGGATCTTTACCTCCGTGACCAGCGTCAATAACAATAATTTTATCTCTATTTAAACCTATTTGGACATGATTAACCGCTTTGGTTTTTGTAATTTTTGTAATAATATGGATAGTTAAAGAGTTAGAGTTTTTATTAAATTTAATTTTTAACTTTTTAGAGTTTTCAATAACAAAGCGCAGAGTATTTGGTTTATATTGTGCTATTCTTATCCTTTTGACACCATCTTTTCTTAATGTTTGACTTTTAGTAAGCATTGAGGCATGAATGTCAAAAATATATCTATATTTTTTATTTTTTTCATCATATAATGTAAAGTAATTTATTTGATTTTTTTGAAGTTTTTTGTCAAACTTTAATACAATTTTATCTTTATTTAACCAATTTATGCTTTTTAGTTTGTGAGATGATTTTAATACAATATTTTTAGCACCACCTGATTTCTTTAGAGGTTTACTTGCTGGATTATTGTAAGTAGTTTTAATTTTTAAATTTGACAACTCTTCTTGGTATTGAGAAATATCAATATGAAGTGCTATACCGCTCTTTACAATTCCCTTTAACGAATCTTTTCTAAGTTTTTCATCCAAGGACATAATAGAGCGAAGATATAAATTCTTATAGTCATTATATGCAAGAAATTGATCACTTTTTGAGCCAGTTTTCATATAAGAATTTGCTCTTTTTAATATTTCACTATTATCTAATGAAAAAAGTGAAATACTAAATACTACTAAAATAAAAAAGGTACGTAACATATTTAAATTATTCGCCAAAAATCAATTTATCCATCAACTCTTTTACGCTGATAATTTTATCTAATTTGTATCCATTAGTTCCTGAAAAAAACAATCCTGTCTCTAAGTTACCCTGATAAGCATCACTAAGCCTATCAGCTATACAAAATCCTACCTCTTTAGCTTCTTCTCCACGATTACATGGTGCTACACAGTTGGAGATACATTTTATAGATGGCCCCTCTCGTTTGTCAATTAAATGAGTAAGATTTGTAACTACACCTTGAGCTGGGTAACCAACAGGGGAAGCCATAAGTTTAATATCATCTTTTTTAGCATTAATTAGTACATTTTTAAAATTTTCATGTGCATCACACTCAAAGGTTCCAATAAAACGAGTACCCATTTGAACACCACTTGCACCAAGAGAAATCATTAGTTCAATATCATCTTTATTCCAAACTCCACCAGCAGCAATCACTGGAATATTTCCCCAATTCGCAGCTTCTTGTGCAACTGGACCAACTATATTTTCTAATTGATTTTCATCTAATTTACATTGTTCATAAGTAAAACCTTGATGACCACCACTCTTTGGACCCTCAACAATTACAGCATCTGGAAGTCTATTGTATCTTTTTTGCCATCTTTTACAAATGATTTTAAGAGCTTTAGGTGAAGATACAATAGGAATAAGTGCTACATCAGGAAATCCTTCTGTAAACTCTGGCATATTAGTTGGTAATCCAGCACCAGTTATTATTATATCTGCTCCAGCTGCGCAAGCATCTTTAACAACACGCCCATAATCATTCATAGCATAAAGAATATTTACAGCTAATGGTTTATCTTCACATATTTTTCTTGCATTTTTAATTATTTTCTTTAGAGCTTCTGGTGAGTAAAAATTAGCTTCACTTAATGGTCTGCCTGAAACAAGTTTGTTAGAATAAATTTTGTTTTCATAATAACCAGTACCAACCGCACTAATTACCCCCAAACCTCCCTCTTTAGATACATTACCAGCAAGTCCATCCCAAGATATGCCAACACCCATTCCGCCTTGAACAATAGGCTTCTCTATTGTATGTTTTCCAATTTTTAATGACTTAAAACTCATCTAATAAACCTTTAACTTTGCAAATTTTCTTTTTCCTACTTGAAGTATGTACTCTCCAGTTGTTAATTGTAACTTCATATCGTGAATTTTTTCTTGATTTATTTTAACAGCACCTTGCTTAATATCTCGTCTTGCTTGAGATGTAGATGGCTCAATATTACAATCAACTAAAGCTTTAGCTATCCAAACTTCACCTTCGCATGAAAATTCAGGTATATCAGTTGGAATTTTATTTTTTGAATGAATTTTATCAAACTCAACTTTTGCAGCATTTGCCAGTTCTTTTGAGTGGTATCTAGCTGTAATTTCTAATGCTAAATCCTCTTTAACCTTTTTAGGATGCAGTGAACCATCTAGCACTCCATTTTTTATAGAGGCTATCTCATCTAAAGATTTTGTACTAAGTAACAAATAAAATCTCCACATTAAATCATCAGAAATACTAAGGACTTTTCCAAACATATCATTTGGCTCATCCGCTACACCAATATAATTATTTAAAGATTTACTCATCTTTTGCACACCATCAAGACCCTCTAAAATAGGCATCATCAACACTGCTTGTTGTTTTTTAACTTCATAAACTTTTTGAAGTTGTCTACCCATCAAAAGATTAAATTTTTGATCCGTTCCACCAATCTCTATATCACTTTTTAGATATACACTATCGTAACCTTGAAGCAATGGGTAGATAAATTCACTTACAGCAATGGGAGTTTGAGATGCAAATCTTTTAGAAAAATCATCACGCTCTAACATACGAGCTACAGTAAGAGTAGATGCCAACTCTAACATACCAATAGCCCCAAGTGGTTCTAGCCAGTCGTTATTATATACAATATCTGTTTTACTTTCATCTAAAATTTTAAAAGCTTGTGTAGTATAAGAGGATATATTTTCTAATATAGTCTTTTTTGATAAAACTTTTCTTGTAGCACTTTTTCCAGTTGGATCACCAATAGTAGCAGTGAAATCACCAATAAGAAATTGAACTCTAGCGCCATATTTTTGAAATGTTGCTAATTTTTGTAGCAATACAGTATGTCCTAGATGTAAATCAGGTGCTGTTGGATCAAAACCACACTTTACCGTATAGCTCTCTGCATTATCAAAGTATGCTTTTAGTAATTTTTCAATTCTTTCATTGTCAATTATTTCAGCACTACCTCTATTTATCTCTCTTAACGCATCTTCTAACATATATACTTTATCCTTTACAGTGAAAATCTCTTTGACGAGCAAATATTATAAAATAATATTTAGCCGGAAAAGAAAAAGATTTACACTGTTTTTCTTATTTTTTATCGATATACATCATCTGTTCTTACAAAATGTATAACTCTAATTTTTTGCTCTATTTTAGCACGAAGTTTATTAATATCAGCATCTTTTGCCTCAAAATCTATCTCGCAATAGCGAGTTGACTCACTTTTATTTTTTCCTAGCTCAATTGAGCTAATATCTATGTTTAATTTAACAAGGTAGTTTAAGAACTCTGCTAATGTACCTTTTCCAGAATGTAAAGATATTATCATATGATAGTTGAAAATATTTTCTTTTTCCCATTTAACAAAAACCATTTTGTCACCATTAGATAATTGGTCATTACCTTTTTTACACATTTTATGATGGACATGGATTTTTCCTTTTTCTAAAAAACCAATTATCTCATCACCGGTTTTTGGATGACAACAATAATCAAATACAACATCACTAACACTTGAAGAACTATATATTGATATACCATTAAAACTATAATTTTTAAGCTTGAACCTATGCCTACTTAAAAATCTTTTAAAACGATTATTTTGGCTTATATCTACTATATATTTACTAATTACATCTCTTAGATGGTCTAAGTCTGTTGGGATACTTGAGCGTTTATTGTATTCAGACTGTCGGTACCATTCTTCAACTCTTGAGGGCTTTAGGTTCATAACAGTAGAGATTATATTTATTGCACTTTTTGAATCAATATCTTTTACGCGAGCGATACAATTATGTCTAATGTTTGTTCTTGCTCTTGATGTTGTTACAGCATCAAACCAACTACATCTTGTAATAATTTTATCTGATGTTTTTATTTTTACAATATCGCCATTTTTTAATTCACTTAACAGTGAAGTTTTAGTTTTATTTACAAGAGAAGACACAGCCTTGTTTCCAACTTCAGAATGTACAGCATAAGCGAAATCAAGGACAACTGCTCCACGAGGCAGAGTAAATGCTTGTCCAGTTGGAGAAAACACAGAGATATCTTCAGAATATAAATCATTTTTTATAAGTTCATAAAAATCTTCTATAGATTCATTTTGATAACCTAAATTATTTAACCAATCTAATTTAATACTATCTGCTCCACTTTTATATTTCCAATGGGCAGCTATCCCTAATTCTGCCGTTCTATGCATCTCTTGAGTTCTTATTTGAACTTCAAAAATTGCTGTATTATAAAAGACAGATGTATGAATAGTTTGATATCCATTGTCTTTTGCAACAGCTATATAATCTTTAAATCTAGAAGATAGTGGTTGAAAATTAAGATGAATAAGACCTAAAATTGTGTAACATTTAACTTTGTCGTTTGTCAAAATTCTAATAGCTAAAAGATCAAGTATTTCATCAATACTTACACCTTTTCTTTGCATCTTAAGATAGATAGAATAGCGATGTTTTATACGAGAAATAATTTCAAAATCTTCTTCACAAAATCCATTTTGAATTAAAAGTTTATAAATACTATCTTTAAATTCTTCAAGCTTCATCTCTATAGCATGATAATTTGTATCAAGATAATTATCTATATGATGTTTTTCCTCTTTAAAAAGATATGAAAAACTCAAATCTTCTAAAATATTTTTTAAAAAACTAATACCTAAGCGATGAGCAATTGGAGCGTAAACAACTAATGTTTCTTCAGCGATACGCACTTGTTTATGTGGCTCTAAAGCATCCAATGTCAACATATTATGAAGCCTATCACAAAGTTTTACCACTAGTACTCGAACATCTTTAATAGATGCTAAAAGCATCTTTCTAAATGATAACGCGGATACAATAAGTTTTTCTTCAGAATTTGAAGCTATTAGTTCATCATCACGAATTGCATCAATTTTAGTTAACCCCTCAACTAAATGTGCTACATCATCACCAAAGATTTTTGTAATCTCTTCAATCGTAATTTCTGTGTCTTCTACAATATCGTGTAGTAGTGCTGCTGTGGACATTGATACATCGTTGGTTATTGAAGCTACTATAGCAGCTACTAAGATTGGGTGTATTACATAAGGTTCTCCACTTTTTCTAAACTGGTGTTGATGTGCTTTAATGGAGTAGTTTAGTGCAACTTCTAGTTTAGCGCACTCTGAAAAATGAGAGTAAAGATATTGAGTGGCAGAATCAATAGTATGAAGATGTTTAACTTTCTCTATATCTACTTGACTCAGACCCAAAAGGTTATGCCTCTAAATCAACAAAGCCTTTAACCCTTACAAGGCCTTCAGCTATTTCCATAAGCGCTAAATCTGCAGCTTTTATATTTTTTTGATCAATATTTAATCTACTTACAGCACCATTTAACAGTTGATCTGTTCTTGTTGATACAGCAATTGCTAATTGATATCTATCCATACTTGGATTATTTTCTAAAATTTTGGCTGTTAATACTTCTATTTTCATCTATTATTTCCTTTAATTTATTTCATACCCTAAAGGGGTACCTAGTAAACTTAAGGGAACATGTCCCTTTTACTACATTGACGCCACTAAGGCGACTAAAGATTATATCTTAATTATTTTACAATTGAGCAACTAGTTAAATCACCATTTATTATCTTTAAAAGATTGCCTTGCTTGAACATATCACAAACTATGATAGGTAGCGAGTTATCTTTTGCTAAAGCTATTGAAGTATCATCCATCACTTTAATATGGTCAGTTAAAGCCTGCTCATAAGTAACTTCATCTAGCTTAACTGCATCATCATATTTGGCTGGATCTTTATCGTAAACACCACTAACTTTAGTTGCTTTTATAACAAGTTCTGCACCAATTTCTACAGCTCTAAGAGTAGCTGCTGTATCTGTTGTAAAAAAAGGGTTACCAGTACCTGCTGCAAAAATTACAACCCGACCTTTTTCTAAATGACGAACTGCTTTACGATTGATATAAGGCTCAGCAATCTGTTCCATTTTTATAGCTGTTTGCATACGAACTTCAAGTCCAGCATGTTCACAAGCCTCTTGCATAGCTACACCGTTAATAACAGTAGCTAGCATACCCATATAATCTCCAGATGTTCTTTTAATAATCCCATCTTGAGCAGCAGTAACACCACGAATAATATTACCACCACCAATAACAATCGCAACTTCAATACCTGCATTTATAAGAGATTTAATCTCTTGGGAGATGTAATTTAAAATCTGAGTATCGATACCATGACCTGCTTCACCAGCAAGAGCTTCACCTGAAAACTTAACCAATACGCGTTTGTTAGCCATATAAAACCTTATCATTTTCACGAATGATACACAATAATGTCTTTTAGTTTGCTTTGAAGTACCTAATAGTGACTAATAAAGAGAGATAAAGTCACTTATTTCTGAAAATACAACAGCTCTTTTTAATTCATTATGCTTAAGTATTTCATCTAACATTAGAGCTAAATTCTCATCAACTGATGGGACTAGTTCTCTTATGCTTCTAGGTTTTTCTTTTTTTATACTATTTGAATATCTATCATAAGATGAATATACTTCCTTTTTTGATAAAGCGTAAAAAAGTTTTCGACCAAGCTCAAATACTTCAAACTCTTCATTTTTTCCTGTTTTTGTTTTCTCATTAAAATTTAGCTCAATATCAATATTTTTATCTCTTAAATAAGCTCCTAGCTTCATTTTAAAGCCTATGCATGCTGATGTATATTGCTTTATGACACGCTCACTAAATGCTTCAAAGTGCTCAGTTGCTTTTTTACTTTTTTTATACTCTAACAAAAGAGTTTCTACATAATACTTAGCATATTTAAGTGGAGCGGATTTTATAACTGTATAGCCCTCTTCCCCCTCACTTACTAACTTACCACCAAGAGAGATATTTACACCACCTTGGCTCTCTCCATTTACCTTTGTTTTACACCCCTCAAACCCAATATCACCAAGCCCATGTATCCCGCAACCTTTTACACATGCTGACCAATACATTCTAATTCGTCCATTTTCAAGTGGTACTTTATTTTCTAAATATTTTGCCATACTAATAGCATCATTTTTATTTTCAATCACACCAAACGGACAGTGTTGCGCACCTGCACAAGCTATTAGATGATTAAAATATGGTGAGCTAACACTCTTGTATTGTTTAAAAAAATCTTCTTTTAGTAAAGTTTTTGTATCTTTTACGCCTAAAATATATAAACTTTGCTCCATATCAAGGCGTATCTCTTTATTTCCATATTTTTCACTCAAAGATGCGATTTCTATCATAGATGTACCAGTAAAAATGCCTGATGGGACTACTGCATGAACAGCAAATGAGCCATCACGAAGTTGAGATTTTCCTTGGTCTGGGTCGTTAAAATCTATCTGAGTCATTGTCTCTCCGGCATTCAAAAAATCTACACCTGCATTTTTTCTTATTACCTCAGATATTTTATCTATCCCTACTGCTTCGATTAAAAATGATAATCTATTTTTATTTCTATTATCACGAAATCCGTACTTTTTAAAAATTTCTGCAATTGATTTGTAAGCTTTTAAGACTTCTTCTTCATTTGCTAAAAATATATCTACATTTTTTGCAATTTTACCAACCCTACCACCAAGATACATATTATAACCATACACCCCATCTTTTTGTGCCAACACAAAACAACAATCATGTCCAAATACATTACATCTATTAGAAAATGAACCAGTAATTGCTGTATTAAATTTTCTTGGAAGTGTTGAAATCCACTCAGCTGAGTATAAAAACATCTCTTGCATTTTTAATAATAAATCATACGATGGTAAAACATTATCAAAACCTAAACAATCAAGAGGGTCTGTCAATATATTTCTAAAATTATCAACACCTGTTTGATAAGAATCAACTCCAACATCTTTTAATTTTTTTAATATAATAGGTATATCTTTAATATCTAAATATCTAAGTTCTGTCTGACATCTAGTAGTTAAATCAATATAATCTTGTCCATAATCTTTAGCACACTCACCAATTGCTTTAGCTTGAGCAGAATTTAAATAACCTCCAGGAATACGAAGTTTTAACATAAATTTTTCAGGAGTAGCTGGTCTATCATAGATACCAAAACATTTTAAAAAGTATTTTTTATCTTCATCAGGGATGGAGTTATATCCATTTTTTGCATATTCTTGTAGTTTACTAAATGATTCTTGTGCTGTTTTTAATTCTTTTATTTTTTCAATTTTATTAAGTTTTTTATTTCTAGTTTCATAAACATCTTTTAATGTTTTCATGATAGTTCCTGTATAATTATTATATAAAATTATACCTATTTTTTAATCATTATTTATAATTTTTAGAGGTGCACTTAAATCTAACATTACTATTTAGCTGACTTTCAATTATATTCTTTTGATATTTAATCATCTCAAAAAATACATTTAAAGACATATTTATATTATTTTTTGATATGTTTTCAATAT
>JAKISX010000065.1 GCA_021648405.1 Sulfurimonas sp.
TGGTCTAACATTTTGAAGCCAAGTTTATCTGCTACTTGGTGTTGTTTACTTTCGATTTGTTCATCTACAAATTCAGTTATTTTTCCACATTCTGTGCATATAAGATGATCATGATGATTTTTTGCACCAAGTTCGTATTTTTTGCCTTGTGCACCAAAAGATAAAGATGTAACCATTTTAGAATCTTCAAGTAATGATAGAGTTCTATATACAGTAGCTATCCCTATTTTTAAATTCAAGTATTTTTTTTGTAAAATATTGTGTAATGATTCTGGAGTTAAGTGCTCGTCTGAGTTATATAAACACTCAAGTATAACTTCACGCTGGATAGTAAATTTTAAATTATTGTTTTTAAGTAATACTTTGAAATCTAGTAAAAGTTGTTCATATTCAACTGTGCGTTCAGTAAAATTAGTTGAAATTTCTGACATCATCTATCTCCTGTTTCAGTTTTATTTTGATCAAATTGCTCTTTAATTTTTTCTTTTATATTAAGTATTATTTTTTTTGATTCATCATTAATGATTTCATCTGTTTTTTCTTCAATCAATTCAGTAGCTTCATGTATGGTTGTTTAAATCATTGGTTATCTCAGCTGGATTAATTTTCATTATTACAGAACCACTCTTTTGAAGTATAGGAAATAAGATACTATTTTCCATCATAGAATCAACAGTACCTCTTAATGCTTGAATATTGTAAACTGCATGAGCTATTACAGCAGCTATTAAAAAAAACTTACCCGCTCCAAATATAAATCCAAGTATTCTATCAAACCCTCCAAGACCACTTAGTTTACCAAGTTTTTTGAATATTAAGCCAATAAAAATCATAACTAGCCAAAATGCACCAAGTGTTATTAAAAACCCAGTAAAAGAGACAGCACCTTCACTATCAAAGTTAAAAATTAAATCATTTAAATAGCTACCAACATCTGAACCAAATCTAGAGGCTATAAATATACCACCTATAATTCCAATTAAACCAAATAGCTCTTTAAGAAAACCATTTAAAATTCCCTTTAAGCCTAAAAGAAGGATAATTATTGATGCAACTAAATCAAAGTAGTTAAATTCCATTTTATGATAACTCCATGTTTAATTGATTTTTTCCATTATGTTTAGATTTATAAAGCGCTTTATCTGCTCTTAATATAAAAGAGTCTGGAGTATCGCCGAGTTTGAATTTACTTACACCAATACTTGTAGTTACAGAGATATCGTCCCCCATAAAAATAAGATTATTGCCACTTATTAAATTTAATATTCTATTTCCTATATTAATAGCATATTTTTGATCAATCCTATTTAAAATGACAATGAATTCATCTCCACCAAATCTGAATATTTTATCTCCATCACGAAGAGTCTTTTTTAAAATATTTGATATATATATCAATATTTTATCTCCAGCAATATGTCCAAAAGAATCATTTATTTTTTTAAAATTATCAATGTCTAGTATCAGCATGTAGGTTTCATAATTAGCAGTAGCACTTGAGCATAAGTCAGTTAGATAAGTATCTAGTGAGCCCCTATTGTAAATTTTTGTTAAGGAATCTATACTAGATTTTTCTTCTAAAGCTTGTATTTCTTGTGTTAATTCCTCAATAACAAGGTTTGCACGATTTACTTCATCAAGCATATATGTATGAATCTCTGAAAATTTATTTGAGAGCGTAGAAACATCTATAGCAGAACCTGTACATTCTATTAAGGTATCTGCGTGAATTTGTGATAGTTCAGAAAATTTAGTATTTGTTTGCTTATATGAATTTATACACTTATCAGCAATTTGTTTGAACTCTTTTTGAAGTGTGCTATGTGAATGTTTATATGAATTAAGTTTTCCCTCAGATACACTAGATATAAAAGATTCTGAATTTAAAAGAAAATCAGAAATATTATCCTTTGTTAGATCATCATTATTTTCAATTAAGTCATTAAGACTAGTACACATATCTTTTATTAGTTTTTTTAATTCAGTTTTTGACATCAATTAATTCTTTTTTTTGAAATATATTATCATTATCGTAATTATACTAGATAAAGCTTTATGGAGAATAAACTCTAATTTAGGAACATTTGTGTAAAATACAAAAAAATATAATTTTAAGGTACTAAAAATGGGCACTTGGACACCGCAAAGCTGGAGAGATAAACCAATCTTACAGCAACCAACTTATACAAATCAAGATGAACTAAACAAGGTTTTAAAAGAGTTAAAATCTTATCCACCACTTGTTTTTGCAGGTGAAGCTAGAAGACTAAAAGATCAACTTGCAGATGTAGTAAATGGTGAAGCTTTTTTACTTCAAGGTGGCGATTGTGCTGAGAGTTTTAGCGAATTTCATGCAAATAATATTCGTGATACTTTTAAAGTTTTAATGCAAATGGCTGTAGTTATGACTTATTCTGCTGGTGTGCCAGTTGTAAAAGTTGGTCGTTTAGCGGGTCAATTTGCTAAGCCTCGTTCATCTAATACTGAAATGTTTGATGGTATAGAGCTGGATTCTTACCGTGGAGATATTATAAATGGAGTTGAGTTTACAAAAGAAGCTCGTACTCCTAATCCTAAAAGAATGATTCAAGCTTATAATCAAGCATCAGCTACTCAAAATTTACTTCGTGCATTTGCAACTGGTGGTATGGCAGACTTACATCAAGTTCACAGCTGGAATTTAGACTTTGCACATAAAAGTGAAGTGAGCGAGCAGTATGAAAAATTAGCCCAAGAGATTGAGCGTTCACTTAAATTTATGAAAGCGTGCGGGATTACTTCTAAAACATATAGAAACTTAAGAGAAACAGATTTTTATACATCACATGAAGCATTATTACTTCCTTATGAAGAGGCATTTACAAGAAAAGACTCACTTACTGGTGAGTGGTATAATACTGCTGCACATATGGTTTGGATTGGTGATAGGACTCGGCAATTAGATGGTGCTCATGTTGAATATATGAAAGGGATTAATAATCCTGTTGGTATTAAAGCTGGTCCTTCAATGGATCCTGAGGATTTAGTAAAATTATGTAATACATTAAATCCTCAAAATGAAGCTGGTCGTTTAAATATAATTGTCCGTATGGGCGCTGATAAGGTTGGTGATGGTATGCCTAAACTTATTCGTACTGTTGAAGCTGAGGGTATGAAAGTTGTATGGTCATGTGACCCAATGCATGGAAATACAGTAAAATCTTCAAATAACTACAAAACTCGTCCAGTGGATGCTATTTTAACTGAGATGAAACAGTTTTTTCAAGTTCATAAAGCTGAGGGAACTTATGGTGGTGGTGTTCATTTAGAGATGACTGGCAAAAATGTAACTGAGTGTATTGGTGGTACTTTTACAGTAACAGAAGAAGATTTAAGTTCTCGTTATCATACTCATTGTGATCCTCGCCTTAATGCTGATCAATCTTTAGAGTTAGCTTTTTTAATCGCAGACACTTTAAAAGAGATAAAAAAATAAAAAGCTGCTCTATATAGATTCAGTTTTTTCTTCAATATTTAAAAGTAACTCTACTTTTTGTTCATAGAGTACCTCTAATTCTTCTAGCTCTTTTGCAAGGAGACTAAGCCCAATTTTTTCATAACATGTGGGATCTGATAAACAGTTATTTTTTTCCTCAATTTTATCTTCAATATCTTCAATCTCTTGAGGAAGTTTTTCTAATAAATCTTTTTCTTTATAAGTTAGTTTTATTGTTTTTGTTTTTGTTCGTATATCTATTTTTGCTTTTGTAATTTCAATATTTGAAGTTGCATTTTTATGTATAGATTCTATCTCGTTTAGTTCTTTTTCTAATTCAAGATATTGAGAATACTCTCTATGAGATTCTTCTATAGTTTTGTCATCTTTGAATATAAAAAGTTTTTTAGCAATTTTATCTACAAAATATCTATCATGACTTACAATAATAACAGCACCTGAAAAATTACTAAGTTGCTCTTCTAAAATGTTGATAGTAGGTATATCTAAATCATTTGTAGGTTCATCTAAAATCAAAATATCAACATCAAGTGTAAATAAAAGAGCAAGTGCTATTCTGTTTTTTTCACCACCACTAAGGATACCTATTTTTTTTTCTAAAAATTCTCGTGGGAAAAGGAAATTTTTTAAGTATCCATATATATGCAAATCTTTACCGCGTACACTAACTCGATCTCCACCATGTGGACAAAAGGTTTCCATCAAATTCTTATCATCATCAAGCATCTCTCGATGTTGATCAAAGTAACCAATTTTGAATTCACCTTGTTTAATTGTTCCAACGGTTGGTTTTATTCGTCCCAAAAGAGCCTTAAGTAGTGTTGATTTGCCACTTCCATTTGGTCCAACAATGGCGATAACATCTTTTTGAAGTATGCGAGTTGTAAAATTTTTTAATAACTCTTTATTGCCAAGTGTTAAACCTAAATTTTCTACTTCAAAAAGCATTTTTTGTTTGTTTATGCTTTTGTCACGGTTAAAATGTTTAGCCTCTCTTTGAAGTTCTATGGAGATTTTACGGATTTTTGCAGGATTGTTTTTTGCATCCTCGCGTAGATTCATAAGTCTCTCTTTTCGACCTTCATTTCGTTTTAGTCTAGCACGAACCCCACGAGCGAACCATTCATTTTCTCTTTTTAGCACTCCAAGTAGATTATCGTGTTGTTTTTGAAGTGTATGAATCCATTGGGCTTTTTGTGTCAAATAGTTGCTATAACCACCACTATATTCACGCAAAGCACAATCCTCAACTTCAATTGATTTTGTAGCAATTTTATCTATAAAATATCTATCATGAGAGATAAAAACTAATGTAAATTTTTCTTTTAAAATAAGTTCTTCTAAAAATTCAACCATATATACATCAAGATGATTAGTAGGTTCATCTAAAAGTAGTACATCTGGTTTTTGAAGCAATAATGAAGCAAGACAAACACGACGCTGTTCTCCACCGCTAAGCAAATCAACAGGTTTATCTTCGTATTGTTTTAAATCAAAATGTTCAATAATCCTCTGTATTTTATCATCTAAATTCCAAGCATTATGATGCTCTATATATTTAGATAAATTCTCATGTTCATCTAAGAGTTGTTTATTTTCAAAGTCATCAGCAAGTTTTAGTGAGAGTTCATTATATTTTTCTTTTGCATCATTAAGCTCTTTGAGTCCATCTTCAACAGCTTCTTTAACAGTATGACCATCTTTAAAACTAGGTCTTTGATCTAGCATTTTAACTTCTAGGTTTCTTTTAGTAATTCTACTACCACTATCGTATTGCAGTGTAGCATTTACAATTTTCATCAATGTAGATTTGCCACTACCATTTTTTCCAATAATAACAATACGCTCACCTTCATCTACATGAAAGTTGATTTGTGTAAGTATTTTTTGTGCTGAATAATGTTTTGAGATGTCTTTTAAGTCTATTAGTGCCATGTGCTGTCTTATTTGATTGTTTTAAATCAGATAGTATCCATAAATAGGTTAAAGAAACATTTTAATAGGTATTTAGAAATTTATTTGGAGGAATTTTTGTCAATACTATCGAAAAGGCAAAGTAAGATTACTGCCCTCTAACACACCTAACAAGATCGCTATTTGGCTTATAAGCATCACTCTGCCAGCCAGTATAGAAGCTAACAGCCCATATATAAGATGTACTGCCCACATGAGTAGTAGAACTCAAATAAGTATTAGAGACGACATTTTGAAAAACAGAACTTATAGAGGGAGCAAACACTGAATAATCTACGATGCTTAAAAGCTCATTTTTATTAGGTAGTCTCCAGTCACTTTTAGAATCTAGTATTAGTCCCTCGCAGTAGTCTATCGCACCTTGCCAACTTAGGCTTGGTGATGTTATATCATCTTGCCACTGCAAGCCTGTGATACTATCTGTTACAACTCCTGTTGCACTTCTTGTAAAATTAGCATTTAGTATATTGAGACTCAACATAATTAAAAGGATTATTTTCATTTATAACTCCTATTCATACCTTATTTATCACTCTTTTTAGCCTAAAAAATCTAGATTTTAATGGTTTTGTTTTAATAGGCAAATTATAATAATTCATAGTTTTCCTTAAAAGAATCAAAGCTATTGTTCTATCCTTACACATCGAATATATCGGCTATCTACCTTATTGTAGGACATTATATAACTAGCATAAAAATATATACTCCATGCAAAAGAGGTATTGCTTACAAGGGTAGTAGAACTCCAGTAACGGCTAGCGCCAGAGTTGGTATTTTGAAAAATTGAATTTATAGTTGGATTAAATTCACCATCATCTACTATGGTTTGTAAATCTTTTATGGCTGGCAATTTCCAATTTGTAAAACCTCCTAGTGTTAAGTTTGTACAATAAGCTAAAGCATCACTCCAATTCATAGATGCTGGTGTTATATCATCTTGCCAAACAAGTCCTGTTGTATTATCTGTAACTATGTTGTTTATATTATCACGAGAATAGCTTCTAGTTGCTCCTGTTTGATAGTATCCATCGTCAAAGTTTGTATAAGACATTGTTTGTCCTGTTTTTAGAAGAGATTTTAGAACATTATTTATAGTAATGTTTATTGTTGCAATATTTGAATCAACAGTGCCATCATTTACTTTAAAAGTAAAACTATCAGTCCCATTATAATCTATAGTTGGTGTATAGGTGACATTGTTGTCTATTAGAGAACTTAATGACCCATTAGTTGGATTTGTAACTATAATATAAGTGAGTGTATCGGTTGAATCTCCATCGGTTGCGCTTAGGGTTATATTTATATCTACATTTTCATCTGTTGTTACATTTTGGTCTGATGAAGTTGGAATTAGGTTAGCTGGTGCATTTACATTTATAGTAACTTCATCTATTGCTGCAGCTCCTTGGTTATCTGTAACTGTTAAAGTGATTGTATGAACTCCAACTGTGAAGTCACTTTTTGTAAAGCTTATAGTTGAGCTTAGTTGTGTAGAGTTTTCACTCCAAACATAACTTACTATAGTTCCATCATCTGTGCTTAAGCTCGCGTCTAGTGTCACATCATTACCAAAAGCTATGATTTGGTCTGCTCCTGCATTAGCTATTGGAAGTTGGTTATGTGGTGGATTGACTACTATGCTTAGTGTTGTTATGTTTGAATCAACTAGACTATCATTTGCTTTAAAAGTAAAACTATCAGTCCCACTGTAACCTACAGTTGGAGTATAAATTAAGTTTGGAGCAGTACCCCCTAAGATTCCATTTGTAGTGTTTGTTTCAATGCTAAATATCAAAGTGTCACCATCAACATCACTTGCACTTAGGGTTATGTTGTTATCTAAACTATCTTGCGCTACTGTGATAGTTTGGGCTGTAGCAACTGGTGCTGTATTTAAAGCTTTATCAATCTCATCTTTGGAACACCCACTAAATAAAAATGTGAAACCAAAGATTACGAACAAAGAAAAAAATATTTTCACCCCCATATCTTACTCCTATTGTCGAATTGTAACATTTATAGATTAAATTTTTTTTGTTTTTTTTGTAAACTCTCTTAATAAGTTTATATTTGGTAGTGTAATAAAGCATTATAAAAGTGAATATTTTTCTGCTATGATACGGTTGAAATTTATCTTATATGTGTGTTAATTAAGAAAATCAATATTAGAATCTGGACAAATAAATGAAGCAAGTTATCAATATTTATAAAAAACATAAAATAACCATAGAAAGTTTTGTCACTACTTTAATAAGAAGTTTGCCTAAAAATTATATAGAACATACTAGTGTTGTTTTTAAGAAAAATCCATTTTTTCAAGTGATGTATGCAGTAAATAGTGAATTTAAGCAAGCAAGTCCTACATTTTTTAGAAAAGGTAGCGAAGTAGAAAGTGAGGGCAATGATAAAAAACACTATTTTACAAAATTAAACCTAAGTGAAGATGGTTTTTATCTTTCAAATCCATATATTCACTACAGAACAGGTAAAGCTAGTATATCAATTGTGCATTTTTTAGATGGAGTTTATTATATTTTTGATTGTAACTTGATTGAGCTCTTAGAAGAGCTTAAACTTATAGAGTATAACTCTGTACATGACAAGTTTAAAAAAAGCATCTATTTTCTTGGTTCATGTTTACTCGCACTTGTTGCAATTGTGCTTATCGTGTATGGGGGTTATGTGTTGGTAGCGCTCTTGTTTTCTCCCTCAAATGATGAATTTTTAAATGAAGTTTTTAAATCAATTATCTCTATCACTCTTGGACTTGCGATGTATGATCTTGCCAAGCAGATATTTGAACATGAAGTGTTATTTCACTCTTTTAATCATGCAGAAAACAAACAGTATATGATGCTTAGTAAGTTTTTAATCTCTATTGTTATAGCACTTTCTATTGAAACGCTTATGGTTGTTTTTAAACTAGCACTCAAAGATCCTACACAAATGCTTTCAGCCTTTTATTTGATGGTAGGTACAACTATCATGTTTGTTGGATTAGCGTATTTTTATAAAACAATCAAAACAAGCCACAATAAAGAAGAAGATAGTTAGTAGCTCTTCTAAAAACACTAACTTTATTAGCACTATAGCAGATATGCCAATGTAAGACTTTTTAGCTTTAGCTTATTTCTAAGTCTCATGGGTATAGGTAGAAATTTAAAAATATCTAGATTGTTAAAATTGCGTACATATAATTATTCTTATTTTAACCATCGTATATCATGGTTTAATGAAAAATTCGGGCTCCTAAAACTTCGCTATATTGATAGTAAAGAGTTCAGAATAAGAGTGGCGTAAGTGAGACACCATTAAAAACTAAAAATAAGTATAAATTTAGTGTCTTTAAGCTTTTTTACAAGAATAGTTACTCTTTCATTTCTAAACATATTTCTTTGGCTGTAAACCAGTCAGCTATCTCTTTATCACTGTATTGATATTCTTGTTGTGAAGCTGGTATAGCTATGTTTCTTAACTTTGAGCGTATAATTCCTATGACAAGAAAGCTTAATATTAGAACAAAAAAAGCTATAAAAAAACCATATATATACCAAGATAAAATAGTAGTTATATATATACTAAATTTTAAAAATAACCGTATTATTATTGAAATTATTTTACATTTATTAGAATGTAATTTTGGTGTTGATTCAAGCACGTTTATAAAATCATTATTCATAAACTAATTATATCTAAAAGAAATTAACTACTAATTCACTAAATAAAGCTTAGCTAAATAGACTCATGTTGCTTGATACAACTTGCAACTATTAACCTTTTTTTGATATACTAACACAAATATTTAAATTTAAAGGATATAAAAATGGCAAAACATCAATTTCAAACAGAAGCAAATCAAATA
>JAKISX010000066.1 GCA_021648405.1 Sulfurimonas sp.
AAGGTAGTATCTATTTCTTTTTTAATTTTTGGTAAATAAGGGTTAAGATAATCAACTGTTTTTTTCATTGTCTCAGCACTTTGAAGAACAAAGGGCAACTGCATCTGCCCTGAACCAAAAAGCTCGCCTATAGCTTTCATGGCATCTATGAGAATCTCATTTACGATTATCTGAGGAGCTATTGTTTGGCGAGCCTTTTCTATGAGAGGTATCATTCTCTCTTTATCCCCATCCATAAGAAGTTTAGCGATTTTCTCCTCTGTACTCATTGCTAGATATTCAGCATCATCCCCACTTGTGTCTATCGCCTCTTTTGTACTAAAATGCTCTATAAAATTAAATAATGCCTCTCCATTTGGTTTACGGTTAAAGATAAGATCATCACAAATCTCCTGGTCTTCTTTTCTTATTTTATTTATGGGGATGATATGCTTAACATTGATGATGACAGATGTAAGCCCAGCTTCTATACAATGATGCAAAAACATAGAATTTAAGTAAGGTCTGGCATCTTTGTCTAGTCCAAAAGAGATGTTAGATAGTCCTAGTGTTGCCCCAACCTCTGGATGTTTTTTTCTTAATTTTTTGATAGCTTCTATGGTGTTAATCGCTGCTTCAAAATACTCTTCATCGCCACTTCCAAGCGTAAAAGTAAGTACATCAAAGATTAGATTTTCTTTTTTAAGTCCATGCCTTGAAGTAGCTAAGTTTATGATTCTATCTGCTACTTCTAACTTTTTTTCAATACTTTTAGCCATCCCTACTTCATCAATAGTTAGACAAACTAAAGCAGTGCCATATTTTTTAGCTAAAGAACACACTTCATCAAACTTCTCTTCCCCATCTTCAAGATTTACAGAGTTTAGAATTGGTTTTGCACCTATGTTCTTAAGTGCAGTTTCAAGTCCGCTTGTTTGAGTAGAATCTGGCATAAGAGGCAGAGCGATTTTTTGGTTGTACATACCCATAACAGCGTTCATATCTTTAGTTTCATCACGACCTGCAAAACCAACATTTACATCTATAACATGAGCACCTGCACGAACTTGTTGCTGTGCCACACTTAAGGTTCCCTCATAGTCTTCGGACAAAAGAAGCTCACGAAAAGCTTTACTTCCAGTTGCATTTGAGCGCTCACCCATAAGTAGTGGAGCTGGTTCTTGCATAAGGGAGGTTGTGTTAAACAAAGATGCTATGGAGTTTGGATGTGACCCTGATGGTGCTTTTGGTTTTTTGATTGCTACTTTATCAACTAAAGCACGGATATGTTGAGGTGTAGTACCGCAACATCCACCTAAAAAGCTAACGCCATCAAAATTAAGAAATTTTTCTTGCTGTGTTGTAAAGTCATCAGGGTTCATTGGGTAGTAAGTATGGCCACCGCGGTTTTGAGGCAGACCTGCATTTGCATGGACACTTATCGGTTTATGCCAAACCTCACTTAGTGTTTTTACATGTTTAAGCACTTGTTCTGGTCCAGTTCCACAGTTAAAACCAAGACTTAAAATATCAAAAGGCTCCATGATTGTTGCAATTGTTTCGGCATCCGTTCCAATAAGCATAGTTCCGCTTAACTCAATTGTTACAGATACCATAATCGGAATCTCTATATTTTTTTGTCTGCATGCCTCTTGAGCTGCATGAAGTGCTGCTTTTATTTGAAGTGGATCTTGACATGTTTCTAATAAGAAAACATCTACACCACCCTCAATGAGTGCTAAACAAAAATCAGTATAACCCTCATACATCTCATCATAAGTAATATGTCCAAGTGAAGGAAGTTTTGTCCCTGGCCCAATAGAGCCTAGACAAAATCTTGGATGCTTTGGGGTGCTAAACTTTTCACATTGGGCTTTAACTAACTGAGCTCCAGCTTTTGTTAGTTCATAAGAGCGATCTCCTATTTGGTATTCATCCAGAACCCAAGAGAAAGAGCCAAAAGTATTTGTAGTTATAAAGTCAGCACCAGCATCTAAATAAGCAGCAAAAATTTCACTTAAAACTTCTGGGCATGTGACATTTAGTAGTTCATTGCAACCCTCATTCCCTTCCCAAGCTTCTTGAGGGATATCGTCATCTCTAAGCTGAAGTTGTGTCCCCATCGCACCATCTATGATAAGTGGGCGTTTTTTTATAGTTTGTAAAATATATTCTTTAGTGCTTAACATACGAGCATTAATCCCTCTTTTATTATTGATGTAATGATATCACTTTGGAGCATAAACAATGCTTTGTAAAAAGTTTTACTGGTTTTTCTTTAAGATTTGAATGGCTATAATAGCTTACAAAAAATCATTATAATAAAGCAAGGAACCAATATTACAAATTCATGGAGAGAAAAAAGATACTATTACTATATTCTTTCAACAGTTATTGTACTTATTTTACCATGGATAGTGATAGATGGGAACCATTTTTTTCTTCTTAGTTTTGAAAAACTAAAACTTCAACTAGCTTTTGTAGAATACGATATGCAAGAGCTCTACCTTATGCCATTTGTGTTGATGTTAATTTTTTTAGGCATATTTGGTATGACTGCTATGGGGGGTCGTGTCTTTTGTGGATGGGTCTGCCCCCAAACAATATTTAGAGTTATCTACAGAGACTTGATAGAGACTAAAATTCTTGGTCTTCATAAGCGTATAAAAAACAAACAGATAGAGCCAGACATGTCTCTTGTAAAAAATAAAATTAAAAAAGTCGTAGCAGTATTGCTTTGGACAATTTTATCTTTAATAGCAAGCGCAAATTTGATGTGGTACTTTGTTCCGCCTGAAGATTTTTTTGTATATATTTTAGACCCAATAGAGCATACTTTTCTTTTTGGAACACTTCTTTTTTGCGCAGCATTTTTAATCTATGATATAGTAAAACTAAAAGAAGATTATTGCACATATGTATGCCCTTATTCTCGCGTACAATCAGTGCTATATGATGAACATACGGTTATGGCAATTTATGATTTTCATCGTGGTGGAAAAATATATGATGAGAAAAAACAAAAATTTCCCAGTTCATCACAGCAAGAGATTCAAGAGCGTAATTTAAGTGCCCAATGTACAGCATGTGAGTCATGTGTAACAGCATGCCCCACCCATATAGATATCCGTAAAGGTCTTCAACTTGAATGTATTAACTGTCTTGAGTGCGTAGATGCATGTACGGCGGTTATGGATAAGTTAGGAAAAAAGTCACTTATTTCTTGGTCTAGTGATTATGAAGTAGTTGACCAAAAAGGCAAAACACATTATTGGCGTTTAAAAACTATAGCTTATGTAGTATTGCTTATAGGCGTAGCTATTATGACGGTTGTTATAGGAAGCAATAAAGAACATATGCTTTTAAATATAAATAAAGAAAATCGTCTTTATTCAATTAAAAAAAGTGATGATGGCACCGTTATAGTAAATAATGCTTATGAGTTTTTAGTGCAAAATACTAAAAAAGAAGCTATGAAATTTTATTTTGAAGTAATTCCTCCAAAAGGTATGGAGGGAAAAATCACTATATCTAGACCCTCTAAACCTTTTAATGTAGTGCCAGGTATTAAAAAGAAAAAAATAGTAGTTTTACAAACAACTGAAATTTTAGTAGATGACACAAACAAAGATAGTATTATCCCTATAGTTATTCGTGCATATGCTTTAGGGCACGAAGACAAAATAGTAATATTTAGAGATGCTTCATTTATCTATCCTAAAGCAGGTGTTATAAAAAATGCAAAATAAAATTACAATATAATTTATAATGATATTTTTAAAAAAACAAATAAAAAATACTTTTAGTGGTGTCATTTTTATAGCTATTTTTGCAACTATAGCTATAATAATATCAAACATATCAGCTGTAAACTCTTTGGGAATTTCACCATTGGTAATTGGTATTGTTATTGGTATTTTATATGCAAATACTTTGCATAACAAAACACCAAAAGCATGGGAGAGAGGCATAGCCTTCTCAGGTAAAGAAATTCTTCGTTTTGCAATAGTACTTTATGGATTTCGTATAACTTTTCAACAAATTAGTGAGATAGGTTTTGACGGCTTTATGGTCTCATTGATTATGCTTTTAAGCACATTTTTTTTAGGAACATATCTTGGATACAAAGTATTTAAAATGGATAAAGATACTTCTATTTTAACAGCATCTGGAGCTTCAGTATGTGGAGCTGCAGCAGTTTTAGCGACCCAACCAGTTTTAAAAGCACAAGAACACAAAGCTACTATAGCTGTTTCAATGGTTGTTCTTTTTGGAACAATCGCAATGTTTTTGTATCCAGCTTTATATACATCAGGTATGCTCGATATGTCTCCGCGCGAATTTGGAATATATGCTGGTGGTACTATTCACGAGGTAGCACAAGTTATCGCAGTACCAGCTTCAGTTCCAGGCTTAGACCAAGAAGCAACAGATGCTGCAATTATTGTTAAAATGACTAGGGTTATTATGATAGCGCCTATGTTAATTATTCTTGGTATTTATCTTTCATATAGTGCAAAAAAAAGTAGTAAAAAGGGTTCAAAAGTAGGTTTAGCTATACCTTGGTTCGCTGTTTATTTTATAGGCGTAGCAGGATTTAATTCTTTGGCTATAATCCCTAGTGATATTGTAAATATAATAAACAAGATAGATACATTTTTACTTACAATGGCTATGACAGCATTGGGAATAGGAACAGTATTTTCAAAATTTAAAGGTCTTGGATTAGCACCACTTTATACCGCAGGAGCTATGTTTTTATGGCTCGTTATTGGGGGTTACGGTGTTACTAAATGGGTGGTTGGCACTTTTTAATAAAACTATATAATAAAAAACTATATAATGTAATTAAAAAAAAATCAAAGGCACAAAAGATGTCATATTTACCAAATATATTAAACTCTTTTTGGCTTTGGAAAGAAGTTTCATTAAAATTAGGCGTTAGTAATCCAGTATATAAATACTGGAAAAATACATTAAATATGAAACTCAACAACAAATATGTATTTATTCAAAAAAACACCTTACCTCAAAAGCATAATCATATTCAAAGTGTACTGACTGACCTTTCAGGACACCTTCCTATTAAATTTGCATCAGATCAACTACATGTAAATGAACATATATTTTCTTATGAAAAAATGAAACTTTTTCGTGAATTTGAATATAAATTTGTTGAAGATGTAAAATTTGTAAATATAAAAAAATTCTTTCTTGAAAATGGTATTTTTGTTCCAAAAGATTCAATAGTGCAACTCGGAAAAATAAAAGATTTAGACTTAGCAGCGTCAAGTGCTTTTTACAGGCTAAAAGATGACTATGGTGTGGTGGTATACTAAGAATGAGTCCGTTTTACATTGAATTTCGTGATCCCCTTTTTGGTGTAATAATATTTTTTGCTTTAGTATTTATTATCACTATATCTTCATATTGGTGGACAAAGTATAAAAGCAAAGAAAAAACAAAAAATTTAGATAAATTTTTAAAAGATTTCAAGGTAGCACCAACTACAAAAGAGTTAAAGCTATTAATTTCTAAAGGCGAAATGAGTGAAAAATCTTGGATTTTACTAGCAAAACTTTATTCTAAAAATGGTGATTATGAAAAAAGCATAGAGATCTATAATGAGTTGATAGAGGTAACTGATAAATCAAATGTTAGTGAGATGATGTACCTTCTAGGGGGCACATATTTTAAAGCTGGATTTTTAGAACGCTCAAAAAAAGTGTTTTTAGAGATATTGAAAAACAATCCCCGCTTACCTCGTGTTTTATATGATTTAGTTTTAGTTTATGAATATATGAAAGAGTATAACTTAGCTTTAGAAGTTTTAGAGCCATTAGATGAATTAAAAAATGATATATCACTTGATAGTTTATATTTAAAGATCCTGAAAATACTTAACGAAAGCGATTTATCAAATGAACTAAAAGCGTATGAACTTTTGGAGTTATATAAGGTAAGGGGTAATTTAACATATATGATATTTGAGTTTCTCTTTCGTGTAAATCCAAAATTAGCATGGGATAATTTAGATGGTTCAAAAAGTGAATTACTAACAGATATATTTTGGCATATTGATAAAAAAGATTTGGATTTTGATATAATATCAAACAATGGTTATTTGCGTGAACTATACAGTGCTAGAGGTGATATACAAGAGGTTTCAAGAAGTTCTGTTTTTGAGTTTGATGTATTAATAAATCTAGATAAAAAAGTTCAAACTACTCTTAGTTTTGAGTATATTTGCGATAACTGTAAAAATATTTCCCCATTTGTTTTTAATAGATGTGGGAATTGTCATGCTATTGATACAAGTGCAATAGGCATAACCTTGGTTAAAGATTTTCATAGGGATTTTAGTGAAGAAAATAACTCTTTTCAGTGATGGAAGTGCCTTGGGCAACCCAGGTCCTGGTGGATATGGCGCAATACTGCGATTTGGAGATAAAGACAAAGAGATTTTTGGTGGCCAATTGCACACTACTAACAACAGAATGGAACTATTGGGGGCAATAGAAGGGCTTCGTGCATTAAAAGAACCGTGCGAAGTTGAAATTATTTCTGATTCTTCATATGTAGTTAAAGGGATTAATGAGTGGTTAGTTAACTGGATTAAAAGAGATTTTAAAAAAGTTAAAAATCCAGATTTATGGAGGGAGTATATAAAGGTTTCAAAGCCACATGCTATATTGGCAACTTGGGTTCGTGGGCATGATGGGCATATTGAAAATGAAAGATGTGATAAACTTGCAAGAGATGAGGCACAGAGGCAAAAAAATTTACTAGGGAGAATATAGATGCCAAAAGATATTACAAGTCTTCAAGAGGCATTAGTGTATAAGTTTAAAACTAAAAAATTAATCACCGAAGCACTGACCCACAAAAGTTATAAACAGTCGTATAATAATGAGCGTTTAGAATTTTTAGGGGATGCAGTTTTAGATTTGATTATTGGTGAATATTTGTATAAAAATTTTCCTAATTCAGATGAGGGTGAATTATCTAAACTTCGTGCTTCTTTAGTTAGTGAAAATGGTTTTACTAAATTAGCAAATTTTTTAAACTTAGGGGATTATATCTATCTCTCAAACGCTGAAGAAAAAAATGGTGGGCGAGAAAAGACATCATTGCTTTCAAATGCTTTTGAAGCTATAGCTGGCGCTATATATTTAGAATCAGGTTTAGAAGTATTAAACAAAATAGTGTTATCTTTATTAGAGAAAAACTATGACAAAATTAGCCTTGAGAATCTGTTTAAAGACTTCAAAACAGCGCTTCAGGAGATAACACAATCAAGGTTTGGTTTAATCCCTGAGTACAAAGTTCTGGCATCTCGCGGGCCTGACCATAAAAAAGAGTTTGAGATAGCTGTAGTTATTGATTCTAAAGAGTATGCAAGAGCTACTGGCAAGAGTAAAAAAATTGCACAACAAGAAGCATCTAAAATAGCTTTAGAGATTTTAAAGGATAAAAAATTATGAACAGCTTTGGAGAAAAAATAAGATTTTCTACATTTGGAGAATCACATGGCAAAGCACTTGGCTGTATTCTCGATGGAGTTCCTGCTGGGCTTAGTATTGATGAGTTATATATTCAAAGTGAACTAGATCGTCGTAAACCTGGCAAAAGTGAATTTGAAACATCAAGAAAAGAAGCTGATAAAGTTGAGATTCTTTCAGGGGTGTTTGAGGGTGTAAGCACAGGTACACCAATAGCGATGATAATTTATAATACCAACCAAAAATCTAAAGATTATTCAAATATTAAAGATGTATTTCGTCCTGGCCATGCTGATTTTACCTATTTTCATAAATATGGTTTAAGAGATTATCGTGGCGGAGGACGCTCATCGGCGCGTGAAACAGCAGCACGAGTTGCAGCTGGTGGGATTGCAAAATTGATGTTAAAAGAGTTGGGGGTAGATATTAAAAGTGGAATTAGTGCAGTTGATGGTATAGAAGCTAGCGAATATGATTTTTCATACGCTAAAAATAGTTTAATATATGCTCTTGATTCAAAAGTTGAAGAGGCTCAAAAAAAAGCTATATTAAAAGCTAAAAATGAACATGATTCTGTTGGCGGAGTAACTAAAGTTATAATAACAGGTACGCCAATAGGATTAGGTCAACCACTTTATTATAAGCTCGATGGAGTTTTGGCTGATGCAATGATGGGGATTAATGCTGTAAAAGCTGTTGAGATAGGTGATGGAATTTTGAGTTCATCAACTCATGGTTCACAAAACAATGATGAAATTACAAAAGATGGCTTTGTAACTAATCACTCAGGTGGTATTTTGGGTGGTATTAGCAATGGCGATGATATAGTTTTGAATGTATATTTCAAACCAACACCGTCAATTTTTAAAACGCAACATACTATAACAACTCAAAATGAAGAGGTTGATTTTTCTTTAAAGGGTAGGCATGATCCATGTGTGGCAATACGAGGGAGTATTGTTTGTGAAGCGATGGCAGCATTAGTAATAGCAGATATGTTGATTTTAAACATGGGTTCAAAAATGAGTGGAGTTGTAAACTACTATAAATAAAAGGGGACTCTATGAATGTAATATATAAAGATACTAATAGTGATGAATGGTACTTTGCAAACAATAGCTATATTTTAAGTGAAACAGATGACAAAGGTATTATCACTTATGCCAATGATATATTTTGTGAAATTGCAGGGTATACTCTAAAGGAGTTAATGGGTGAACCTCATAATATACTTAGGCATCCAGAGATGCCAAAAATCGCTTTTAAAGGGTTGTGGGATGATGTGCAAAAAAAAGGCTTTTGGACAGGGATAGTAAAAAATTTGAGAAAAGACGGAGCTTATTATTGGGTTCATGCTACAGTACTTAGGCGTATTAACTTAAAAGGAAATGTATCTTATCTTTCAATTAGAACAACCCCTTTAAGAGCTGATGTTGAAGCATGTACCACATTGTATAAAGAATTAAAAGATAAAGAGTAGTTATTAACACAGAGGTTATAAATTTTTTTATATTAAGTTGTAAAATAATAATATAGTAGAATTAACTCAATAAAGGGAACAGATGCTAAAAAATATAAAAATAAACCAATTACTTTGGGGCGTTGTATTAATTATAGGGATTGTAATATCTATTAATGGTATTGCTACATATTTAAATATATCAAGTGTAAAAGATCAAATTAAAGAGAAAAAAACTGAAATTCTTCCAAATGTTTTTAGTTTTATAAATTTAAAACTCAATGTTATTCAGGTGCAACAATGGTTAACTGATGTTTCAGCAACAAGAGCTCATAAAGGCTTTGATGATGGCT
>JAKISX010000067.1 GCA_021648405.1 Sulfurimonas sp.
AAGGGATTATGGATGCTTATGAGACTGGTCGTGGACGCATAAAAGTTCGCGCTAAAACTCATATTGAGCAAACAGCTAAAAAAGAAGTTATTGTTATTGATGAACTTCCATACCAAGTAAATAAAGCTCGTCTAATTGAAAATATTGCCAATCTCGTAAAAGACAAAATGATAGAGGGTGTTTCACTTATCCGCGACGAATCAGACCGTGACGGTATGCGTGTTGTGATTGAACTCAAACGTGATGCAATGAGTGAAATTGTTCTTAATAATCTTTTTAAACAAACTAGCATGCAAAATACATTTGGTATTATCATGTTATCTATATTAAACCAAGAACCTAGAATTTTTGGAATTATTGATATTTTAAAACACTTCATTAATCACCGTAAAACTGTAATTATTCGTCGTACTATATTTGACCTTGAAAAAGCAAAAGCTCGCGCACACATCTTAGAGGGACTTAAAAAAGCACTTGGAATTATTGATAAAATTATAAAAGTAATCAAAGCAAGTAAAAATATTGAAGAAGCTAGAGACAATTTAGTAACTAGCTTTGATTTTTCACAAATTCAAGCACAAAATATTGTTGATATGCGCCTTGGTAAACTTACAGGTTTAGAGCGTGAAAAAATTGAAAATGAACTTGGGGAACTAGTAAAACTAATTCAATACCTAGAATCAATTCTAAAAAGTGAAGAAGTTCTTAAAAGTATAATTAGCGAAGAATTTGACGAAGTAGCTGCAATCTATACTGATAAGCGTCGTACTGATATTGAAGATGATTATGATGATATTGACATTGAAGACTTAATACCTAATGAGCCAATGGTAGTTACTATTACACACCGTGGTTATATCAAGCGTGTACCATTAGCTTCTTACGAAAAACAGATTCGTGGTGGAAAAGGTAAAACTGCAGTAACAACTTATGATGATGACTTTATAGAAAATTTCTTCACTTGTAATACTCATGATACTTTACTGTTTGTAACTGACCGTGGACAACTTCACTGGCTAAAGGTTTATCGTATCCCAGAGGGGAGTCGTACAGCTAAAGGTAAAGCAGTTGTTAATCTTGTAAACTTACAACAAAATGAAAAAATTCAATCTATCATACCTACTACCGATTTTTCTGAAAATAAATCACTTGTATTTTTTACAAAAAAAGGTGTTGTTAAGCGTACTAATTTAAGTGAATTTTCAAACATTAGAAGCAATGGTGTTAGAGCTATTGTTCTTGATAATGATGACAGCTTAATCACAGCAAAAATTGCAGACCAAGATATTCGATATCTTTTTATTATGACAAAAATGAGTCAATGTATTAAATTTGAAATTGAGAAAACTCGTGATCAAGGTAGAAGTACTCGTGGTGTTAGAGGGATTAAATTTAAACATGATAATGATGAAGTAATTGATGCTAATATCATTAGAGATGATGGGCAAGAGATTTTAGTTGTAGCTGAAAAAGGCATTGGTAAACGCACAGATGCTGGTGAGTATAGATTGACTAACCGTGGTGGCTCTGGTGTAATTGCTATGAAGATGACAGCTAAAACTGGTAAATATGTAGTAGGTTGCTTAATGGTAGATGAGGCTATGGATATGATGGCTCTTACTAAAGCTGGTAAGATGATTCGTGTAGATATGCAGACTATCTCAAAATCAAGTAGAAATACATCTGGTGTATATATTGTAAAAGGTGATGAGGTAGCGAGTGTCTCTAGGTGTCCTAAGCAACCAGAAGAAGAAGATGATGATGAAGATGAATCATCTTTAATTCCTACAAAAGAATTGGAATAGTAATTGCTATTATCGCTTATAAAAATACGTTAAGGGATTAACCATGAAATATTATTTGCTTTTAGTAGCACTTCTAAGTGCCTCAATGCTTTTTGGTATTGAAACACAACCAAACGATTCATCTACTGTAAATAGTTACACTCAAGAGCCGTTGGTGATAGAAAATGAAAGTGTTGTTATAATACAAACACTAAAACAAGATCAAACAATGCTAATTAGTGTTACGGGTCAGGGTGTAGCTCCTATGAACACCTCTTCACCAGCTCAGGCATATGCTTTAGCTAAGCGTGCTGCAATTGCTGATGCATACAGAATGATTGCTGAAAAAGTTAAAGGTGTTAAAATTGATGGTCAAGACTTGATTAAAAATATGATGGTTAAGCGTTCTACTATTCGTACTTCTGTTCAAGCAATGGTTAAAAATGCAAATGTTGTTGAAACAACTTTCAAAGATGGATTATGCGAAGTAGAGATGGAAATTACTCTTTCTCACTCAGACTTCTAGTAAGCCTTTTATTCACTCTCTCGCTGAACGCGCAAGAGTATCTAATCTCTTATAGATATGTAGTTAAAGATGCTATTATCTATAATGAGTCCCTTCAAGTTTCCAAAACAATGAAAAAATGTAATGGAGATACCTATCAACCTATTATTTTAGAAAATAACGGCTCTAAAAATTTAAAAGAAATTATTTCAAAAAATGATGAATTATTTAGAAATTATATACATAAAATTGGTCTTAACATAAAACATAATGAGATAACAAACAACCTTCAAAACAGCTCTACAACTATCTTAACGCTAAAAACAAAATGCTTCAAAGTCGATATTAATGATAATTTCGCTAAAATAGCCCTTTTTAAATAAGGCACAATGCTAAACAATAAGGTTTTTTGTGAAAATTGCAATCGTTGAAGATGATATTAACATGAGAAAATCTCTTGAAATCTCTATGGGAGATTATAAGGAGTATGAAGTAGTTACATTTAAAAGTGCTACTGATGCTCTTAAAAAACTCGATGATACTTTTAATTTAATTATTACAGATATAAATATGCCTAAAATGGATGGTATAGAATTTGTAAAAAAGCTAAATGGAAAATATGAAGTTATTATAATGACTGGAAATGCTACTCTGCAAAAAGCTATAGAATCAATACATCTAGGTGTAAAAGATTTTTTACTTAAACCTTTTGATATTGATACACTTATAAATGCTATAAAGCGTGAAGATAAAATTCAAAAAATTCAAAAATCAGCAGCTAAAAGTATAAAAATAAAAAAATCAGATACTGGATTTTTTGGAACATCTAAAGCTCTCCAAGCTGCTCTTAGTATTGCAGATAAAGCTAGTAAAACAGATGCTAGCATACTGCTATTAGGTCAAAGCGGTGTTGGAAAAGAGGTTTTTGCTTCATATATTCATAAAAATTCACCTCGTGCTAAAAAACCTTTTATTGCTATTAATATGGCTGCTATTCCTGAGCAACTTATTGAAAGTGAACTGTTTGGATTTGAAAAAGGGGCTTTTACAGATGCAAGTGAAACTAAAGCTGGTCAGTTTGAACTTGCAAATGGAGGGACATTATTTTTAGATGAAATTGGAGAGATGCCTTATGGTGTTCAAGCAAAACTTCTTCGTGCTTTGCAAGAAAAAGAGGTGCGTCGTCTTGGTTCATCAAAAACTATTAATATAGATATTCGTGTAGTATCTGCTACAAATGCAAACTTAAGTGAGAAAATCAAAAATGGAGAATTTAGAGAAGATTTATATTATAGATTAAACACAATCCCTTTAAATATTCCACCACTTAAAGAGCGTAAAGATGAAATACTTCAAATTGCAAAAATCTCTTTAGAAAATAACTGTAAAAAATATGGTTTTGATTCAAAAGAATTTAGCCAGGATGCTCAAAAACAACTCTTAGAATACTCTTGGCCTGGAAACATTCGTGAACTAATCTCAGTAGTTGAGCGTGCTACCATCCTAAGCGATGGAACTACTATTGATGTTAATTCACTACATTTAGAAAATAGAGGACTGTCAGAGTAAATCTTTTTCTTTTCTGGCTAAACATTATTTCATAATGTTTGCTCATCAAAGAGATTTACACTATTAAAGGAAAAAACTATGAAAAAATATAACATAGCTGTAGTTGGCGCAACTGGTGCTGTTGGAGAAGAGTTGTTTCGCGTATTAGAACAAATTGATTTTCCAATGGATAAGCTTTTACCGCTTGCAAGCGCAAACTCTGCTGGTACACAAATAAACTTTAACGGCTCTAAATATATAGTAAAAGAGCTTACTCAGACTGTGTTTAATGAACATGATATAGATATTGCTTTTTTTAGCGCTGGTGGAAGCATAAGTGCAAAATTTGCAAAATATGCTGTAGAGAGTGGCGCTTTAGTTATTGATAATACATCACATTTTAGAATGGATAAAGATGTCCCTTTGGTTGTGCCTGAGGTAAATCCAGAAGATATCGCCTTATGGGAAAAGACTGGAATTATTGCAAATCCAAATTGTTCAACTATCCAAATGGTTCAAACTCTAAAGCCACTTGATAACCTTTATGGGATTAAAAGAGTTGATGTAAGTACATATCAAGCTGTTAGTGGAGCTGGTAAGGCTGGTATGGAAGAGTTAGTTACTCAGATGCAAGATTTTTTTGCATTTAAATTAAGCGAGAGTAAAAAAGAAGCATTTATGCACCAAGTAGCTCTAAATGTTATTCCTCATATCGACACCCCTCAACCAAATGGTTTCACAAAAGAGGAGATGAAGATGGTAAAAGAGACACAAAAAATCATGAAAAAAGAGATAGCTGTAGCTGCTACATGTGTAAGAGTCCCTGTTTTAAGAAGTCATGCTGAGTCTATTACTGTTACATTTGAAGATGATGTTGATGTTGATTTAGAAAAAGTAACAGAGGCACTAAATAATTTTGAAAATGTAGAGGTTATGGATGATTTAGAAAATGCAATATATCCAATGCCTATTATCTCAACTGATACTGACACTACCTTTGTTGGCAGACTAAGAAAAGATATATATGCACCAAATATGCTTCATATGTTTAATTGTGCTGATCAAGTTAGAGTTGGTGCTGCTACAAATGCAATTAGAATTGCCCAAAAATGGGTAAAATTACAAGAGGAGAAATAATAATGATAGAAAAAATGTTTGAAAATGCTCTTTGGAGTTCAAGATTTATAATAGTTTTTGCTGTTGTGTTTGGTCTTGTTGGTGCGGTAATTTTATTTGCAGTAGCAAGTATTGATATAGTTGTAACTGCAAAATATGTGATAACAACTTATGTAACTGGGGCACATCCTGAAAAATTTCATCAAGATGTAGTTGGTGGAATTATTGGCGCGGTTGATTTGTATCTTATCGGTGTAGTTATGTTGCTTTTTTCTTTTGGTCTATATGAGCTTTTTATATCAGATATAGATCCGGCTAAAGACGATAGTGGTGGAGATAACCAACTGTTAGCTATCCACTCTCTTGATCAGTTAAAAGATAAAATAAGTAAAGTAATTGTGATGGTTTTAGTCGTTGGCTTCTTTCAAAAAGTGGGTCATACAGATTACAACTCTGCATTAGATATGTTTTATTTTGCACTTTCTATCACAGCTATCTCTGTTGGACTATATTTTTTAGGAAAAGTAGGGAAAAAAGAACCACTTAAAGATAATACAAAGTAATATCATTACAATACATTAAAATTAAAAAAAGGATAACAATTGAATATAAGAATTAAAATTCAATATAGTGAGGCACAAAATGTCCAATCGTAAAATATTTGTAGATGCATGTTTTGGTAAAGAAACTCCGTACACTCCAGTTTGGATGATGAGACAAGCTGGAAGATATCTTCCAGAGTATATGGCAGTACGAGCTGAGGCTGGTAACTTTTTAAATCTTTGTCATAACCCCGCTAAAGCAGCAGAGGTCACTATACAACCATTAGATATTGTTGGTGTTGATGCTGCTATTTTATTTAGTGATATCCTTGTTATCCCTGATGAAATGGGTATGGATTTAGAATTTTTTACAGGTGAGGGTCCAAAGTTTTCTGATCCTGTTAAGTCTCAAGAAGATTTAGACAGACTTATCGGTGGTGAAGAAGCAGCTTCAAAACTAACTTATGTATATGAAACAATTGAGTTACTTAGAAAACAGCTAGATGAGAGAGGTGATAACATTGCACTTATCGGTTTTACTGGTGCACCTTGGACACTTGCTACTTATATGATAGAGGGGCAAGGAACTAAAACTTACAATATCTGTAAAAAAATGATGTACTCAAACCCTGAACTTTTACATAATATTCTTGCAAAAGTTACTGAAGTTGTTAAGCTTTATATGGAAAAACAGATTCAAAGCGGCATAGATGTTGTTCAAATTTTTGACTCATGGGCTGCTGCGATTGAGCCTGATCTTTATGATCAATTTTCTTGGAAATATATGGTTGAGATTGCTGAGTATTTAAAAGAAAAATATCCTCATATTCCTATAATTATGTTCCCTAAAGGTATCCCTGCATTTTTAGATAAAATTTATGGAAACTTTGATGTGTTTGGTGTTGATTGGTCAACTCCAATGGAGCTTGCAAAAGAAAAACTAGGCGATAAATATGTTCTTCAAGGAAATATGGAACCATGTAGATTGTACTCCAAAGAGATGATTACTCAATCTGTACAAAAAATTCAAGATACTATGGGTACTTCAAGACATATCTTTAATCTAGGGCATGGAATTCTTCCAGATGTTCCTGTAGAAAACGCAATTCATTTTGTAAGTGAATGTCAAAGAATTAGTAAAAAATAAATGGGCACAATTTTTGGTCCTATAAACTCAAGAAGATTTGGTTCTTCTCTGGGCATAGACCTCTCCCCTGCCCTAAAACAATGCAATTTCGACTGTCTTTATTGTGAACTTGCCCCAAGTGCTACTGTTTCTAAACAAAAAAATATTGTTGATGTAAAAACCATTATAGATGAGCTTAAATCTCATCTAAATGAGCACATAGATATCATTACTCTAACAGCAAATGGAGAGCCAACACTTTACCCATACTTGGATGAGCTAATTGATGGTATTGATAAAATTAAAGGTTCAACAAAAACTTTGATTCTTACAAATTCAGCAACGCTTAGTAATGAAAAAGTATTTAATTCACTTCTAAAACTAGACCAAGTAAAACTATCCCTTGATGCTATAAGTGAAGATATATTTAAAAAGATAGATAGACCCCATACTAATATTGATATATCAAATCTAGTAACAAAGGTTATAAAATTTTCACAAATATTTAAAGGTAAATTATTTATAGAGATACTTTTTGTTTATGGAATAAATGATAGTAAAAGTGAAGTTAAAAAGCTAAATGATGTGCTAAATAAAATTAATTGTCAAAGGATAGACTTAGGAACCATAGATAGACCACCAGCCTACCCTGTTAGTGCAATAAGCTACAAAGAGTTATATGAGATATCTTTGATGTTTGACAATACTCTTCCTATTCATATTGCATCAAGAGTTCATGCACAACCAAATAACTCATACTATAGTGATGATGAGATAATAAATACCCTAGACAAAAGACCATTAACGATGCAAGATATAGATTTACTTTTTGATGAAGATAGTAAAAAGCGTTTACATTTACTTATAAATAAGAAAAAAATAGTTATGAAAAGTAATGCAAACCTTGAATTTCTAGTTCCTTTTAACAATATGAAAAGAAAAAAAGAAAAAATAGGATAAATTTTCAAATATGCCCTATTTTTGCTTGACAAATGACGAGTCATAAAGTATAATTTCGGCTCAATTCAATACACATTCCGGATTAGCTCAGCGGTAGAGTAGGTGACTGTTAATCACTTGGTCACTGGTTCGAATCCAGTATCCGGAGCCATCAACAAACCTCGCAAAATGCGAATTTTCAAGCACTTTTTAGAATCACTTTAAGTTTAGAGAAAAACCAATTTAGTAACCATAATTCAAACTATACTATAGAAATTTCAAAATTCTTTTTTACTTTTTTAAAATTAGCACTTTTAAAATACAAAAAAATCGTTTTTTCAAATGACTTACCTTTTTAGATTTATTTAGAAAAAATAATTTTATTAATTGCATTTTTAGTTTCGTTGAAAGGTGTATCTAGAACATCAATATTTACTCACGATGATTTTAATATTTCTTCAATATAATGTTTTAATTTTACAAAATGTCATGATTAATGTAACTTCCACTAAATTTACCAATCGTCATCTGTTTATCAGAGTAGTTTTCTCTATATCTAATGAGAAATATTTTATCAACAACTTTATTGTTTTCATTTACAACTTCTTTATAAAACACACCTTCATGTCTTGTTAATATCTTTTTTTGAATTATCTTTAGATTAGTTATAACAACTCCATATAGTAGTATTCAATTGCTAACAATGGTAAACTAAAAAAGCTGTCTTTTCCTTTATGCAGGGAAATAGAGGAAATTTGATAAGATATGAAGAGTTTTGATAATCTCAAAAAATAGCTAAATGTGCTATAATTATAAAAAGATAAGGAGTGTTTGATGCAAACTAAATTTCAACCAATGTTACTTTTAACTGTAAACAACTCCATAGGTAATAAAAAGAAGCATTTTACGGTCGAGAATTTATGTCAACTCTTTAATAAAGAGCAAAATTTTTCTAGTGCGGAAAAGTATGCACTTGATACTATAAAAACAGAAGCATCACCTGAAGAATTATCTTGGTTTAGTAAAGATTACCATATTCCTCTCTCAAAAATAAAATATGTCTTATCAACAAATTTCTATTAATCAAAATAAACTTGAATTTATTAAAGAGAATTATCAAGACCAGATAAAAGCTCTTGAACTATTTTTCAAAGATGCTTTTCCAAAAACACTCCCAACAGATATTATAAAATTTGGTGGTGGAACTGCACTCTCTATTTACTATTTTCAACACAGGTTGAGCTTTGATATTGACTTATTTTTAGTAGATCAACAATATCTATCATATTTCAGTCCTAAACATTGGATAGAAGATACAAGTAATTTTAATGGTTCGCAGTATATTGATACACATAATCATATAGGAGTTGTCTCAGCTAATAATATTAAGGTTGATATATTAGTGGATTCAAGTTCGGATACTGTTTTAATGGACAATACAAAAACTCTATTTCCATTTGATATAAGAGTAGAGTCATGGAGTGGTAACCTAAATTCATACAAAGAATTTAACAATTCTAAGTTAAAATAAAATGAATAAAAGGTAGTCCATGAGAACAAGCAAATACACTAAAGAATTTGGCTTAATGAAAAATTTGGGCTCCTAAATAATTATTTTTTCTTATAACTTACTAGATAATCATCAACCATTTTTAACTTCAAACTTTTACTAAATCCATTATGTATTTTGAGTAACTTTTTCAT
>JAKISX010000068.1 GCA_021648405.1 Sulfurimonas sp.
TTTGATTCGTTAATATATGTGAAACTGGTGGATCCATTCTATTTGGACATGCTCCATAAATTTTTGTTCCATCAACATCAACAGAGATATTGTCTCTTTTTTGACCACGAATATAGATATCGTTTGCAATACCACTACGACGATTCATATCTATACTTGGCACACTTGAGCTTAAAGCCTGAGCTAAATCAGCTGATACTTGAGCATTTTTACTAACCTCTGTAATAACGGTTGATTCTACATTAATAGGTGTTAGCTCTATATCTGTAGCAAAAGCTGAAACTGTTAAAATAATAGATAATGGAATAATTTTTTTCATTAATTTACCTTAGAATTTAAATATAATAAAATAATATATAAAGAGTATTACAAAAGTGTTAATTATTTTGATAGAATTTCGTTATGAATAGATTACAAAAAATAAAAAAAACAGTTTTAATAGCTGTAGGTTTTGGACTTGCTACATATTTGTTAATAAATGGATTTGCAATTTTAGATGTTGATAGCAACTCCACTAGCGAAGTTCATACAAACGCAGTGAAGTGAACCATGTTGTTTGATGAGAGTTAGGCAGTTTATGGGAATGACATCTCTATCTTTAAAAGTGTTTCTAAAAATATTTAACACTTCTTTATCTTGTTTAACCCCATAAATTGGAACTAAAACAGCTCCGTTTACAAAAACAAAATTAGCATAAGTAGCTGGTAATCTTTGGTTTTTTTCATATATAGCACTTGGAAGAGGGAGTACAATTAGCTTAAAGTTATGCTCATTTGCCATAACCTCTAACTCTTTTTTCATCATTTGTAACTCCAAATAATGTTCATCATTTTCATCCTCACATACTACATACATAATTGTGTCTTTGCTTATAAATCTTGCAAGTGTATCTATGTGTGAATCTGTATCATCACCTGCAAGATAGCCATAATTTAGATAAAGTATTTTAGTAATTCCAAAGTATTTATTTAGTTTTTGAGTTATCTCTATGGGGTCTAAGTTTGGATTTCTGTTTTTATTTAACATACATTTTGAAGTTGTTAAAATTGTATCAACTCCATTACTTTCAATCGCTCCACCCTCTAGGATGAAGTCTATAGTATGTAGATTCCCAATCAAGTAGGGAATGACGGATGCATCAAGTTCAACATTTTTTTTAGACTTTATGATGCTTCTATTCATCGCATTGTCTTTTTTTGCATCAAACTTCCCGCCCCAAGCATTAAACTCAAAATCTAATAATTTAATTCTTTTTGCATCTTTAACACAAAGAGCAGAAATATCTCTAGCCCAACAATCATTCGTTTCATATTTCACAAAATAAAGATTATCATTTTTTTCAAATCTATTTTTAGTATCTTCTAAATTTGCACAAACAACTAAACATTTTTGATATTTTATAATTGTATTTATTATATTTATAAAACTATTTTGAGCCTCATCTAAACAACAGTTCCAATCGGTGTTAGGGTGTGGGAATATGATTTGTGTAAAACTTTGTTCTTCAAATTCCGCGATGAGGTATTTCATTTGGTATAATTCCTTTATGGCTTACATAACTCTAAATAAAAATAATTTTTTTAATAACCTTGATATTATTACAAACAAAACTAAAACTAAAGATAAAGTTGCCTTAGTTTTAAAAGATAATGCTTATGGACATGGTTTGATAGAAGTAGCAACAATGGCTAAAGAGTATGGAATTACTAAAGCAGTTGTTCGTTGCCAAGTTGAAGCTGATGCTATAAAAGATTTTTTTGATTATGTGCTTGTTTTGGCTGAAATTCCATCGCTTAAGAGTGATAAAATTAGATATACAGTTAATGATATTAAAACAATCAAAGAGTTTCCTAGAGGCACTAAAGTAGAGCTAAAAGTAGATACACTTATGCATAGAAATGGTGTTGATATAAGCGAAGTTGAAGAAGCGATAAGTCTCATAAAAGAGCAGAGGCTTATTCTTGAAGCTGTTTTTACTCATCATAGAAGCGCAGATGAATTAACTTCAGAATACTTCACTCAAAATGAAAATTTTAAAGAGGTAAAAAAAATAGTTTTAGAGTGTGGCTTTACTAATATTAAATTTCACTCAGCTAATTCAGCTTCATTGATGCGTTATGATAATTTTGATGAAGATATGGCTAGAGTTGGAATAGCAGCTTATGGGTGTTTACAAAGTGAGGCTTGCGATGTTAGTGGATTTAAAGCAGTTCTTTCATTAACGGCAATTAAAAACTCATCACGAGAGGTAAAAAAAGGCGATAGGGTAGGTTATGGGGCAACTTACGAGATAAAAGAAGATTGCACCATCTCTAATTATGATTTTGGTTATGCAGATGGTTTTTTTCGTTCACTCTCAAATAACTATGTAACCCCACATCACAAAGAGTTAATTGGTAAAATCTCTATGGATAACTCTTCATTTATTGCTAAAGAAGATGAACTGCTAATTTTTAGTGATGCAAGGGTTGTAGCACAAAATATACAAACAATCTCTTATGAAATTTTAACTGCATTAAAACCATATATAAAAAGAGTAATTAAATAATATCAGCCTCTGGTTTTCCAATATAGTAACCTTGGATAAAATCAATACCCATCTTTTCAAGTAATTCTAAAGATTTTTTATCTTCAACATACTCAGCTATAGTTTTAAGACCTAGGCTAGAAGCAAAATTTATAATGGTTCTAGTTATTACTTTTGAGTTTTCATCGGTAGTGACATTTTTAACTAAAGAGGAGTCTATCTTAAGATAATCGACATTTAATGAAAAAAGGTGTGAAAAGTTAGAATATCCGCTACCAAAATCATCTATAGCAACTTTACAACCATATTCTTTAACTTTTTTAATAAAAACATTTAATTTTTTGTAATCTTCTATTTTATCACTTTCAATAATTTCAAAAATAATTCTTTTTGGCTCTGGAAATTTTTTTACAGCATTTAAAATATAGGCGAATGTTGTTTTATTTTCTATATCTAATAAAGATATATTTAAAGAAAATTCATATTGTTTATCTTTAAAGTAATCAAATGATTTTCTAACCATTGCTTTTGTAATCTCTGGGTATAGTTTGGATTTTTTTGCGATATCTAAAAATCCAATAGGTGCTACAACATAGCCATTATCTAAAATAATTCTAGCTAATGATTCAAACTTTTCTATTTTTTTTGTGTTTATATTGTAAATGGGCTGAAAGAAAGGTGTAATGTTGTTTTTTCTTATAGCATTTTTAAGCATTAAAATCCCACAATTATTTAAAATAATTTGCTTTTTCGTATCTAAAGATTTATCATAAATAACTATGTTTTTAGCACTGTTTTTTGCTGTTTGTAGTGCTGAACTAGCTTTTATTATTAAAGATTTATCATTGCAAGCTATCCCACTACTTAGTGTTATAAAAATTGAGTGTTTTTTTATCTCAAATTTAATTTCTTGTATCAAATGTATAAGTTTTTTTATGCTTTGTAAAAATTCAATTTCGCTTATATTTACGGTAGTAAATATTGCAAATTCATCTGCAGGAAGTTTATAAACAGTTATATTTTCTTGAGAAAGATTGTTAATAGATTGAGCAACTTTATTTAAAATTTCATCCCCAACTTCATATCCATACAAATCATTAATATCTTTAAATCTATCTATATTTATTAGTGCTAAGTGTTTAGTGCCAGTATTATTTGTCAAATCTTCAATAAGCTTAAGTCTATTTGGCAAAAGTGTTAGCCTGTCATAAAGAAGTAAGTTTTTAACCTCTTTCGTTTTTTCTTTAACTTGTGCTTCCAATAGTCTATTTATTTTTTTAGATTTTTTTACAATGTAATTTATACCAATAAACAGTAAAAAGAAAAGAATTAAATCATATACAACTGATTTAATAAAATTATGTATAAAATAAGTATTTAGGTTCTTCAGTGGTAGTTTTATACTTATTATACCTTTGAGTTCACCAAGTTTATAGTCATATGCACTATCATAAGTATCTTGTATAAATTTAGGGGCATTTTCTTTTTCACCATGACATTTTAAACAATTGTTATCTATTTTTAAAGTAGAAGCATATTGATAATATTTATCATTTTTATCGCTAAAGTATTCCTCTATTGCTATATTGTCATTAAAGTACTTTATTGCCTTTAGTTCATCTTTATCAGCAAGATTATTAATGTTTCTTGGATTATCAGATACTGTTTTAATTACTATATCGAAAGGATTATTCTCTGAAAATGTTTTCGATATTATGTTAGTGCTAAATGCTGGAACAGCTTTAAGGGTATTTTCATTTAGCTCTATAATTCCATCTCTAAAAAGACCTAAACTATATTCTCTGCTTGCCATTAGGTAGTTTTTTAAGACTTTAGCTTCTTTTTTTGCAAATTCATATCTTTTATCTTTCATATCATGGTAGGTGTATAATATTTTTATAATAATAATAATTAAAAAAACAATAGGGATGAGCTTTAAAATTTTATTATTAAACAATTCATTCAAAAAAAAACTCCATAAAAATATTTTTTGACATTAACACATTATTTATTATGAATTAATTTTAATGATAGCATTAGAAAACATAACTCCATCTATCCCTAAAATAGCCATCTCTTGTATCTGATTTTCATCCTCAATACTTACTAAAATTTTTGCATCAAAAAGATAGTTATTTGCTAAATTTTGAGCATCTTTAGCTAAATCTGAATTAACCAGTATAAAAGAAGCATCAAGATTTGAAGCATAGATAATTTGAGTTATATTTTGCACACCTAAACAAAAAGAAATTTTAGCGTTTTGCAAGTGCTTGATTATTTCAAGATTATCTTCACTAAATTCTAAAAATACACAAGAGTTTGGTGGTGTATTGTTTATAGCATCAATATTTAAAATATGAAAAAGCTTAAAATTTTGTATAAATCTGTGACCTAAAATTATCATAGCTAACCTTTATTATGCTGAAAATCTCTTTGACGAGCATACATTTTACTGTGTTACACACTCGTTTGAGCAATAATATTTATTATGTGAAATAATTGTATCGTCTATCTCACAATAAATACCACAAGTGGCACATTCTAACATATCATTAGTATTACTAGCCTCTTTTTTGTGTTTGTTTTGAGTGTTTGAATGTATAGTAGGCTTTTTCTTTATAAAAAAATAATATATGCCGAGGATTACACCAATAACAAATAAATATTTAATCAATTTTTAATCCCCTATAAATAAATAATGTCTATTTTTAGTTTTTATTATTTTATGCTTCATATTTTTCGGAATCTCATTATACACATTTTCACCCTTATAAAAAAGTATTTTTGTATTTTTCTCACGAAACTTTTGACTCAATTTTAGTAATACTTCAGTATCGCTAACAGCGCGAGAAGTTACAATATCAAAAATTTCACTCTCCATCTCTTGAACTTTTTTTTTAACTACTATAACATTATCAAGTTTTAAATCAGCTTTAATAAATTGCAAAAAACTAGCTCGTTTTGCAAGTGGTTCAGCTAAAGTAACTTTAGTATTTGGTAATGCAAAAGCCAAAATCATTCCTGGAAAACCAGCCCCTGTGCCTATATCTAATAGGTTTCTTGCTTGGGGTAAAAAACTAATAGGGTACACAGAATCATATATAAATTCATCAATAGTTTTTTCATCTTTTGCCCCAGTTAGATTGTGAATTTTATTCCATTTCATTAAAATCTCTTTATATTTTTGAATATTTGAAAAAAAATTATCAGGCAACTTTATATTATCTTGTAGAAGTGTAGCTTTCAAATTATGCTTTGAAATGTCATTGTTCACAGGTAAGTCCATTAAAATATCCTTTTAATTAATAAAATACTATTTAGATGCTATATTCCGAGTAAGCGGGAGAAAAAACCTTTTTTATTGATTAGATTTTTAACAAATTCATCATAAGTTGTATTTCTTTGATTAAGAAAATCAAGAAGATACTCTTCACTTGCTTGCACACCATCTTCTTTCTCAATTTCAAGAAGTTTTTTATAGATTGCACTCATTGTATTTATAGCACTTTGAGGGACATGCCTTCTAAAGGCTGTGTGTGAGACAATCTCATTTGTAACAGGATCTATTTTTGGCTCAAACTCAGTAACTACCCAATAAAAACTACCATCTTTTGTCAAATTTTTAACTATAGCCCTGATATCTTCGCCTTTTTCTATTGTTTGCCACATTATTTTAAAAACTACTTTTGGCATGTCGGGATGACGAATTATATTATGTGGCACCCCAATAAGTTCTTCCATACTATATCCACATATTTTACTAAAATAATCATTGCCATACTCTATAATTCCTTTTGCATCCGTTCTTGAAGCTATGTATTTTTCTTTTACAAGTTTTATTTCATTATCTGTCGGTTTTGGATGTTTCATATTCTTAAGCCTTAATCTATTTCTGTTATCATATATTAATTTTATTAAAATTATGCAATAATTATATAATTTTTTTAAAAAAAGGTTTTATTTTTGAACAAAAAAGAGATGTTAGAAGCTTTGCTAAATGCAAAAAATACCCATAAAGTACAGATGAATACTGTTAATTTATCAATAAAAGGAAAAATATTACCAGATAATATGATTCTTGATAAAGAAATATGTAGCTTTGGAAAATGGCTTTATGATGATAAAAGCAACTTAAAAGAGTTAGTAGGTTCTTTATTTTTTAAAAAACTAGATGAAGAGTATATAAGATGGCTTAACGAATGTGGTAAAATTTTTAAGATATTGTCTAAAAATGAAAAAACTACTTTGTTATCGAGTATTTTTAAAAAAAAAGAGGTGATGAAGTTTGAAAAAGCAACTATATATTATGAACAATTAAAAAATACAAGCAATAATCTACAAAGAGTTTTAATGTCTTGTGAGAGACGGATGTCAGCTTTACCAGAGTCTAAATTTAGTTAAAAAAAGATTATTATTGTATTTTAAGAAAATAATTTTTTCATAACTGTAAAAAAGATCTTAAACAAACCTTTATTTTGAACTAGTTCATCTATAAAATCATCATAAGTAGTTCGCCGTTCTTCTAAAAACCCTATAAGAAATTTTTCAGAAGCTTCCATTCCTCCCTCTTTTTCTATCTCAAGGAGTTTTGCATAGATTGGAGTTATGGTATCTATCGCTTTTTGAGGCGCTGCTTTTCTAAAAGCAGTGTAAGAAACTATTTCATTTGTAAGGGGGTCTTTTTTTGGTTCAAAATCTGTTACAACCCAGTAGTAGCTACCATTTTTTGTTAAGTTTTTAACAACAGCCATGATATTATTGCCTTGTTGAATTCTGTTCCACATGAATTTAAAAATAATTTTAGGCATATCTGGGTGTCTAATAATAGAATGAGGCTTGCCCATTAATTCAAATTCTAAATAGCCAGAAATCTCTACAAAATAATCATTTCCGTATTCTATAATGCCTTTGGTGTCTGTTTTAGAAACAATATATCTTTTTGAACTTAATTTTATTTCGTTATCTATAGGTTTTGGATGTGTCATAATTCCCTCTTATAAGATTATTTTATTGATTATATACTTTTTTTGTTTAATTTATGTAATAATGTTAAAAATAAAACAAAGAAAGCAATAAAAGTAAATGGATAAAACAGCAACATTAAAATCAATTACAGTTGTAAAAGAAGCTCATGAGCTCCAGATGCAAAAGCTAAAAGATGCTATTTATGGTGGTGAAACAGAGGAATTAAAAATATTTTCTAAGTCAGAGTGCAAGCTTGGTAGATGGTTATATGCAGAGGATAATTTTTTACGAGACATATTAGGTTCGCTGTTTTTTGATAATATAGATAAAATACACACAAGATGGCATAGCGACTACACTGTAATATATGTGATTCTTATTAAAAAAAATGAAAAAAAAGGTTTTTTTTCAAAAATACTAAATGGGTCTAATATTAGTGCTATGGATTTGGATAAAGTAAAGCTTTACTACTCTGGGCTTAAAATGACTACAGAAGCTTTTTTAAAAGCGCTTGAATCAGCACAAAGAAGACTTAGCGCTTTGCCAGAATCCATGTTTGTTAAATAAGATGTCCCATCTTCTTTACAAAATCTATATGAGTCGTATTTAAGGCACTTGATTGAGTTTCTGAAAATAGGTGTATAGTATAGTGTATATACATAGCTTTTTTTATCCTTCATTATTTCTATAATTATCCATCCATTTATCTACAACTTTTGGGTCATACAAAACGGTTCCTCTCTTTGCTGTTTGAATACAAGGCAATGGGTCATCTTTTGGAAAACGACCTCTTAATTTTCTTTGTGTTTCTTCTCCAATAGAATAAAAATCTTCAAACTCTTTTACTGTAATGAACTCTCAAGAGAATCTTTGAGTTTTTTAATCTCTTCTATAAATGTATTTTTTAATTCATCTACATTTATAGAGTTGTCATTAATGTCAATATTTGTATATCATTTAATACTTTATTTTGTTGAGATGAAACATTATTAAGAGCATTTAACATTTTTCCAATTGATTGATAATCTGTTGCAGATAAAAAATCAAATCTAAAAGCCTTACCTTCAACAATAAAAGAGGGGTCTAATATAATATGCTTTTTATCTTCTTCATCAATTGAGTGAAAAATATTTGGAATTGGGCTTTGCTCTCTATTCACTCTATGCCTTTATTTTATTTATTGTGAATCTTATACTACCCCAACTTGTCAAGACAACTTTTTCAAAAATCTAATTCCCTAAACACCTGTTACCCTATGCTACATTTTCACTAGAATTAGTGTAATCCTCATCATTAATTTTTAAACTATCATAATA
>JAKISX010000069.1 GCA_021648405.1 Sulfurimonas sp.
CTCGCTGACTTATGTCATAGAGGCTTATCCAGTATTAATCACCGTTTCCAGTGGCTATCCTAGTCTTTGGGGCACATTAACTATATATTACTCACCCGTGCGCCACTCGTCAGCAGAGTACAAGTACCCTCTGTTACCGTTCGACTTGCATGTGTTAAGCACGCCGCCAGCGTTCACTCTGAGCCAGGATCAAACTCTCCATGATTGTTGGTTTCCTTGAAACGGAACTAGTCCCGTTTCAATTCCTTGCACTAAAGCTTCAAGCAGAGCTTGAAAGATAGTGTTTAGAACTTTTGTGAAACCTTAATCAAGTAAAGTACTTATTGCTAAGTATTACTGATCTTTTGCCCAAGAATTAAAATTCATTGGCTTTGTTGTTTATAGTCTAGTCTTTAACTGCTTAAGTAGTTAAAGACTCGACTGTATAGTATCTATTACTATAAGGGAACTAAATATATAAATATATCTAGTAACTTACAGAATAGACGGTTGTTGTTATTGTGTTTATAAAGTAAACTTTATATAAACGCTAACTTTCGTTAGTCATCCATCTGTTTACTTGCTTAGTTTTCAATGATCTCAAACATCTTTTTTAAAGTCTCTCTATTAAAACTCTTAAAGCCCTAAACATTAGGTCTGTGTGTTTGTGGATGGGAATTATAGACAACTGTTGCTTTATTAAGGCTTAACTTTTGTGCATATTGCTATCATTTTTTACTCAATTATGTATTTAGACATATATTGTTTCTTTGTGTTTACTCTTTAAATGTAAACTACTGTTTATTATTATATAAAAAGGAATAATTTATGGGACTATACGATCGTGACTACGCAAGAGCAGAACATGCTTTTGAGTCTAAAAATACTATAAAAAGTGATACGCAAATAGTTTCTTTTGTAAAAGAAACTTATAAACTTTTTGCTGCATCTATGATGGCTGGTGCTGTTGGTGCTTATGTTGGTGTTCCAATGGCTGGAACTATTGCAGATTATTTCATTCCTCTGTTTATATTTGAAATTGCTTTACTTATAGGTTTGCATTTTGTAAAACATAAACCAGGAATTAATCTTATGGTTATGTTTGCTTTTGTATTTATGACAGGATTAATGCTTGCTCCTTTGCTTGCTAAAACACTTGGAATGAGTGGTGGTGGAACAATAATTGGTAATGCATTTGCAATGACTGCAGTTGTTTTTGGTGCTATGAGCTTTTATGCTATTAAAACTACAAAAGATTTTACAGGTTATGGTAAACCTTTAATGATTGCACTTGTTGTAATAATTTTGTTCTCAGTTGTTAATATGTTCTTAGGTAACCCTATGTTTAGTGTTATTATCTCTGGAGCTATTGTGTTATTATTTAGTATTTTAGTTATTTATGACACTCAAAATATTATAAAGGGTGCTTATGAAACTCCTATTGATGGGGCTATTGCACTTTATTTAGACTTTTTAAATATCTTTACAGCTCTTTTACATCTATTTGGCATGTTTAAGGGTGATGACTGATATGCCATCAAAATCGCATCTTTGCCCTGAACTTTATCGGGTAATTGATGCTAACCTTAATCGTCTTAAAGAGGGCATAAGAGTTGTAGAAGACATTATGCGTTACCTTTATAATGACAAAGACCTTTCAAAAAAACTCAAATCTATTAGACATTTGGCTAAATATGAAGACATTAGTGCTTTGCTAAAACATCGCGATAGCATAAATGATGTACTTCGCCCAAGTGTTGATAGCGAATTAAAGCGAACAGATTTAAATAGTATAATTACTGCTAACTTTAAAAGAGCTCAAGAAAGTGCTCGTGTATTAGAGGAACTTTTTAAATTAGATAGTATAAAAATTAGCGAAAATTTTAAAAATATAAGATATGAGCTCTATAATTCAGAAAAAGAAGTGATAAATACAACTTCAAATTCTAAATAAGATATAGGATAGTTTTTCATTAACTCTTTGGTTTGCTTATAGGTAAGTATATTTCTTGAACCACTAACTCCACTTTTTTTTATATATCTAAACATATCTTTAGTATTATCAAACTCTAATTTATAGTTTATTATTTCAAAATTAGCATTAAAGTATTTTTTTTGTAGCTCATCTATATAATCTGCGCTCTTTAAAATAGAATCTATTTTTGCTGTTTTATTTATGGTTTTAAATGTATTTGATGTAAAAATAGCTAATGATACGGGTGCATTAAGTTCTTTAATATTTTTAAAAACTTCGTCTAAATCAGTTGCCCACTGCAGAGCTGAAGCAGAAAATATAAAATCGTAGTTATATGTTTTAAGTGATTCAAATAGTGTTTTATCGTTAAAATCTCCATATATGCATTGGATTTTTTTTGACTTTGGATGGAGCTCAAGCATCCCTTTAGCAAAATCAATACCTGTGAAATATTTATATTTCCAATTTATGTTTTTTACTAAGTTGCCATCTCCGCACCCTAAATCTAAAATATTTTTTGGTTTTTGAGAATTTTTTTTTAAAATGTGTTTTATAACTTTATTTTGAATAATATTATATAACCCATAAGAATTTGCATACTTTGAGAACTCTGTGCTTATTTTCATTTTTTATTTACTACTAAAGATAATACAAAAATGCTTAAAACTGACAAAACAATAGTAGCACCTGATGGTAATGAAAGATGATAAGAAAACATCATTCCGCATATTACACTTAGTATTGCAAATGAAAGTGACAATAGTGATGTTTTAAAAAAATTTAATTTAAATTGTAAGGCTGATATTGTAGGAATGACCATCAAAGCTCCTATAAGTAAACTTCCTACTACCCTAATAGATAATGCGATGATAATAGCAACAACTGTTACAAGTAAAAAATTTAAAAATTTCACTTTAATTCCACTAACTTTTGCTACCTCTTCATCATATGCAATAAAATAAAGCTCTTTTGAATAAAGCAAAAGTATCCCTAAAGATAGCGTTCCAAAAATAAAAATTGTGATGACATCTTCTTTGCTAACAGATAAAATAGAGCCAAATAAATATGAAAATAAAGAGTTATTAAAAGCTCCGCCAAGAGATACAATAATTACTGCTACTGCCAAAGAACCTGATAACATTATGGATAAAACTGCATCAGAATAAAGAGAAAAATTTCCACGAAGATACTCTATTAACCAAGCTGAAAGTATTGCTACAATAACTGCTATCCATAAAGGATTGTACCCAGCTACTAGTCCAACAGCTACTCCAACTAAAGCTGAATGAGCTAGTGTTTCACTAATCATAGAATATCTACGAAGCACAATAAATGTTCCACTAACAGAGGCTAGCACTGCTATAATAATCCCTGCTAAAAAAGCTCTTTGCATAAATTCATATTCAAATATTTCTAACATATTAATGTTTATGCTTATGATTATGAAGTAGATGGGCATCTATACCGTATAGCTCACTCATCTCTTTACAACTTAAAATCTGTTTTGGATTATTGCAAATAGTAAGTTTTTGATTTACTGTAAACAATCTAGCTATATCATCAGCTATAACACCAACATCATGTGTTATAAATACTATAGTTATTTTTTCTTTGTTATTTAATTCTTTTAACAAAGAATAAAATCTATTTTGAGAGATTGCATCAACACCCGTATTTGGCTCATCTAAAATTAATACCTCTGGTTTTGAAGCAAGTGCTCGCGCACACATAACTCTTTGTTTCTGTCCACCTGAAAGTGTTCCTACTATTTTATCTTTTAAATCAAGAATATCCATTTTTTGCATTGCGCCATATACTGCTTTATTGTCTTCATTTGTAGTTTTTGAAAAAAATCCTTTTTGAGATATGCGACCCATGCTTACGATATCTAAAACAGTTGCTGGGAAAGAAGCATCTACATGAGATGCTCGCTGAGGGACATAGCCTATCTTATGCCAATCTTTAAAGTCTTTTAGTTTTTTACCAAAAATTTTAATCTCTCCAAAACTTGGTTCTTCAAGCCCTAAAAGTAAACGAATAAGTGTAGTTTTCCCACCGCCATTTGGTCCAATAATTGCAATATATTGTGCATTAAAAATCTTCAATGAAATGTTTGAAAGGATATTTGTTCCATTAATACTGTAATTAAGATTTTTTACATCAAAAATTGGAATTTTAAAATTTGTTAGCATCTATTTACATTCCAAAGCTTTTGTAATTTTTTGTATATTTGTATCCATTATATCTATATAACTTTTACCAACCTCGTCCTTAGTTATATTTCCAAGAGGCTGTAATACATCTACTTTAATATCTAAATCTTTAGCAATAGATTTTATTATTTTATCACTTACAAAACTTTCAAAAAATATAGTTGTTATATTATGCTCTTTTATAGCTTCATGAATGTGTTTTATATTTTTTGGTGATGGTATCATCTGTGGCGATAGTCCGCTTAATGCTTCTACCTCAAATCCATAATTTTTACTTAGATATGAAAAAGCATTGTGATTTACTACAATTACATTTTTTTTACATGAATTAAATTGTTGTTTATATTTCTCATCTAATCTACTTAATGTATCGATGCGCTTATCTGCATTTTTTTGAAATAGCTCTTTATTTTTTGGTAATATTTTTGTAAATTCTTCTTGAAGCACTTTCGTAATATTAATCATATTTTTTAAATCTAACCAATAGTGTGGATCTACAAAGTTTTCATTATAATGATTTTTATGGTCCTTGTGATTTTCATCATCACAACCCCCACCCGTTAATGTTATTAATTTTACATGCTTTGACATATCAACACTATTTTTTGAAGGAATTCTAGCTATCCACGGCTCTAGAGAAGCTCCGCTAAAAACAAAAAGTGAACTATCTTCAATTTTTGACATAATTTTTGGTGTTAGCTCAAAATTGTGAGCATCTGCGCCAAAAGGTAAAATCATTGAAATATTTAAGCTATCACCAGCTATATATTTTGCTGAATCATAAAGTGCAAATGTACTTACAACAACATTTGGCTTAGATTTTTCTTTTTCTTGTTTGGAATCCTCTTTTGAAACTACTATTTGAAATAAAAAAAATAATATAATTAATATAAATATAGTGTTTTTCAAATTCATATAGTATCCAAAATATTTTTTCGAATTATAGCGTATTTTGTAATATAAAATTATTTGGGTATAATTCGCCACTTAATCATGGCATAAGCCAAATAGGAATTTATAAATGACAACTAGTTTTTTACTTATTGTTCAAATAGTTTTAACTATAATTTTAACCATAGCTATACTATTACAAAAAAGCTCAAGCATAGGTCTTGGCGCTTACAGTGGCTCTAACGAGTCAGTATTTGGAGCTAAAGGTCCTAATAGTTTTTTAGCAAAAATAACTTTTACAATTGGTTTTTTACTTGTTGTTAATACAGTTACTTTAGGATATATGTATTCAAAAGCTTCTCAAGAATCAGTAGTTGATGATATAGTAGAAAATACAAATGTTATAGCTCCTGCCGTTCCAGTAACTTCAATAACAGTAGAAACAAACACTACAAAATAGGAAAACTTAATGTTAAACGAAATCTACAATGAGTGTGAAGAAAAAATGACTTCAAGTATTGAACATATGCAAAGAGAGTTCAAAACTCTTCGCACAGGGAAGGTAACTACTGCCGTTTTAGATAATGTAAAAATTGATTATTATGGAACGCCTACACCTCTTGATCAAGTAGGTTCAGTACTAGCTACTGATGCTACTACTATTGTTGTTAATCCTTGGGAAAAAAATCTTTTAGGCGATATTGAAAGCGCGATTAGCTCTGCAAATATTGGTGTCCATCCAAATAATGATGGTGACCAAATAAAATTATTTTTTCCTCCGATGACGGTTGAGCAAAGACAAGACGCTGTTAAGAAGATGAAAGGGATGGGTGAGGATGCTAAAGTTTCTGTTAGAAATGATAGAAAATACTCAAATGATAGGATTAAAAAACTTGAAAAAGACAAAGAGATTACAGCTGATGAATCTAAATCTGCTCAAGATAGCATCCAAAAAAATACTGACAAATTCACAACACAAATTGATTCTATCTTAAAAGATAAAGAACAAGAAATTTTAAAAGTATAATTTTTGATGGATGTTAAAAAAATCTATATGGATGCGGATGCTCTTTTAGAGGGGCATTTCAAGCTTAGCAGTGCAAACCATTCTAAATATTATTTACAATCTGCAAAAGTTCTAGAAGATCCAAAAACTGCTAAAATTTTAGCTCAAGCACTTGCGCGTGAAATTAAAGCTAGTGGTCTAAAAATAGACACAGTTTGTGCACCTGCACTTGGTGGTCTTATAGCTGGGTTTGCGTTAGCTAGTGCACTTGATGTTCGCTCTATTTTTGCTGAAAGAGTTGATGGAGAGATGACTATTCGTCGTGGTTTTGAAATAACAAAAGGAGAGAGAGTTTTGATGTGTGAAGACATCATTACAACTGGCGGTTCTGCTATGGAAGCTGCGCATGTGGTTGAATCTCTTGGTGGTACTATTGTTGGTGTTGCTGCACTAGCTAATCGTGGTTTTTGTAAACGCGAGAACAGCGATATTGAAACTAAGCCTAACTGCAAACTACCTCAAAATATACCATTTTTTGCACTTGAAGATTTCACATTTGAAATGTATTCACCAGAGGACTGTCCACTTTGTAAAGATGGAAGTAAAGCTATCAAACCAGGAAGTCGCGGGAATTAATTGATGTTAATTATAATTTAACTGACAACTCATTGTTTTTTCAACTAAAACTTTTCCAATCTCTAATTTTCCATCAACAATAACTGTAATATCTAAATCACTTAAAGCCTCTTTTTCTTCAAGAGATATTACTTTTACTATTAAATTTATATTTTCTGTATGCTTTAAAATAGCCTCACAAATAGCACGCTTTTTACTTATATTATCAAGTGTAACTATAACAGCTGATGCTTCTTTTACATTTAAAGCTTCTAAAATCTGGATTTTTGACATATCTCCTAAATAAACCTCTTTGTCTTCACTCATAGCCTCTTTAACATGTTTTGGAGAATTATCTATAATAACATAAGGGGCATCTAGTTCATCAAGATATTTAGTTACAAATTTACCAACTATGCTATATCCGCAAACTACTACATGGTTTTTTCTGCCACCAAAAGAAAGTGTAGCTGGATAAATGGTATCGTCCTTAACAAAAGAATCAACAAATGAACTTATTTTAGCTATAAAAAATGGGGTTACCATCATTGAAAATATAACTATTAAAAGCAATAAGGATTCTAGCTCTTTTTCTAAAAGATTACCGGAGCTTGCTACCGCAAAAATTACGAAAGAAAACTCACCAACTTGAGAGATTGATAGTGCTGTTTTTAATGCTGTTGCATGCGGGGACGAAAATCTTACTACTATGTATGTTATTAATGTTTTTAAAATAAAAATAAAAATAAAAATACCAATAATTAATCCAACATTATTGATAAAATAAGAGATATCTATCTTCATCCCAACAACAACAAAAAATGTACCCAATAATATATTTTTAAATGGCGCTATATCGTACTCTACTTTGTGATGGTATTTTGTCTCAGCTATAATCATACCAATAACAAACGCGCCAAGAGAATATGTAAATCCAAAGTAAGAAGCAAGGACAGAAGCACCTATTACAATAAAAAGCACAGAACTCATAAAAAGTTCATCAACATCTGATGCTGCTGAAAAATGCAATAGCCACGACACTACTCTTCTTCCAACAACAAATAATAATCCAACAACAATTATTGCGCTTATTGCTGTGTCTTGAAGAATAACCCAAATAGACTCATTATCACTACTAGCTAAAAAACCAATAAGAATTAGGAGTGGAATTACTGCTATATCTTGAAATATTAAAATTCCAGTTGCGCGTTGTCCATATGGTTTGTAAATCTCTTTTGATGATTTTAAGTAACTAAGGACTATTGCTGTTGATGAAAGTGCAAACGCTGTTGAGATAATAAGTGAACTTACGAAGTCTAAATTAAATCCATAATGACAAATCAACATAATTACTCCCGCAGTTATAGTTGATTGTAAAAAACCATTCCCAAAAATTTCTGCTTTCATGCTGTTCATTCTACGAAGCGATATCTCTAGCCCGATAGTAAACATTAAAAAAACTATACCAAATTCGCCAATGTGCTCTAGTGTTACTCTGTGTTCTACATTTCTTAAATCTAATGCGTAAACTAAAATTATACCAGTAAAAATATAACCTATTATCTCTGAAACACCAATACGTTTTAAAAAAATGTTAAGTAATGTCGATATTCCTAATGCTATAACTATTACAATTAGAGCTTCCTCCATTTTTCTTCCTAAATTATTTTATTTTGGTAATTATAGCTGAATATTTTAAGTGCTCTTGGTAATTAAAATGTTAAAATCTATTCATATTAAAGTGACAGAATAATCTAAGCACTTCTAATAAAAAATTTGTACTTTTTTAGGATATCTTCTAGAGTATTTGTATTCTAATACTCTACTTGCTTCTGGGTCAAGTGATATAAATAATTCTAGTTTCCC
>JAKISX010000070.1 GCA_021648405.1 Sulfurimonas sp.
TTGGTCACACTAATCCTGATAGTGATTCTATTATCGGTGCTATCTCTCTAGCATATCTTAAAAATCAATTAGGTGAAGATTGTGTAGCTACTCGTCAAGGAAATATCTCAGCTGAGACTCAGTTTATCTTAAATAAGTTTGGTGGACAAACTCCTGAACTTAAAACTTCTTATGCTGGAGAAAATGTATATATAGTTGATTTTTCAGATTTAGCTCAAGCTCCAAAAGATATTAAAGAAGCTACAATTTTAGGGATTTATGATCATCATAAATTAGGTGATTTAACCACGAATACGCCTTTAGAATGCTGGATTAGACCTATAGGTTGCTCAAATACAGTTATTAAAGAAGCGTATGATTATCATGGTGTTGAAATTCCTAAAGATATTGCTGGGATGATGCTTTGTGCTATTTTAAGTGATACTGTAATTTTCAAATCCCCAACATCTACAAAAATAGACTCAAAAGCTTGTAAAGACTTAGCAGAGATAGCTGGCATACAAAGTTATAAAGCCTTAGGCATGGAGATGTTTTTAGTTAAATCTGCTGTAGATGGAGCAAGTGCAAGAGAGTTAAATACTCGTGATTATAAAGAGTTTGAGATGAATGGTGCTAAAATTGGTGTTGGACAACTTGAAGTTGTTGATTTAAGAGTTTTTGATGACAAAAAAGAGATGTTATTCGAAGATATGAAAAAGATGAAAGAGGAGGATGGTTTACACTCTGTTCTTATCCTTTTGACTGATATCATGAAAGAGGGCTCACAACTTTTAGTAGTGAGTGATGATGAGAGCAAAATAGAATCTGCATTTGATGTTAAACTTGAAGATTCTCAAGTATGGCTTGATGGGGTTCTTAGTCGAAAAAAACAGGTGATTCCATTTTTGCAACCTAAGTTTTAATAAAATTCGTTCTCTTGTATAAATCTTTTTAAAGCAGGTATGTATATATGCTTAGATTCCATAAAGCCGTAGTTATGATTTCCTTTGATTTTTACAAAAGTTTTTGGTTCATTTGCATTTTTAAAAACAGCCTCTCCATATTTAAAAGGGATAATATTATCATCTTGACTATGAATAATTAAAATAGGGTAGTTTATATTTTTTAGATACTTTGTTGTCTCATATTCGTAATTGATTAAAAATTCAGGAAAAAAAGGGTAAATATCAGATGCAAACTCTTTAATGGTAGTAAAAGTAGATTCAAGAATGATAGCTTTTGGTTTTAATTGGCTACCTAGTTTAGCCGCAATAGCCCCACCCAAAGATCTGCCGAAGATAATAACATCTTTATCTTTTATATTTTTGTTTTTTAAAAGGTAATCCCATGCACTTTTTGCATCATCATAAGTATTTTGCTCATTTGCTTTTCCTTTAGACTTTCCATATCCTCTGTAATCAAAGATAAATACATTCATACCTAATGAGTTGAAAAGTTTTATTGAATCAAGTCTATGTGATATATTTCCACCATTACCATGAAGAAAAAAAAGTGTAGTCTTTGCATCTTTTTTTTGTATATACCAAGCATGAAGTTTTGTTTTATCATTTGTCTCAAAGATTATAGATTCATATTCAAGACCAATATCTTTAGGAGTTAAATCTATGTTTGTAAGTGGAAAATAAATTAGTTTAGATTGAAATATATACATTAATGCAATTAAAATCAGATATCCAATTGTTAATACAAAAAAGAGTATTTTAAATTGTGTAAAAAATGTCTGCATCTCAATTTCCTTAATCTTTATATAAAAATCTTTTAATTTTTTTAGTTGGTGTTTTTACAAAAGGCTCAATTTGTTCTATAAATTTAGTCATTCTACAAAAAGATGAAATTTTTGAGTTAATATCTACGCGCATCTCTTCAAGCAGTTTTGTTATTTCCTCTTTTATTTGTGCATCAGGATTTTTGTTTGCTTCAAATTTTTTATTTAGTAGCTCATAGTCAAGATGTATTCTTGCAACTAGTTTAGAATTTTGCTCAATTACTAAAGAGTCTAAAACAGCTTCATTTTGATTTATAACTGATTCTATCTGTTCTGGGTAGATATTTTTACCGCCAGAACCAATTATAACATTTTTACTTCTACCACTTATAAATAAAAAGCCATCCTCATCTATATAGCCTAAGTCACCAGTTAAAAACCAACCATCCTCCATGACCTCCACAGTTTTTTCTTTATCTTTGTAATAGCCCATCATCACACTAGGAGATTTAGCGATAATTTCACCATTTCCAGTTTGTGGGTCTTTATCTTTAATAGCTAACTCAACTCCGATCATAGCTGTCCCTGTTGATTTTAGTTTAGCTGGTTTTCCTAGAACTGAACCAGCAAGAAGAGGTGCAGTTTCTGTTAAACCGTAACCAATTATGTATGGAAACTTAGCTTCAATTAAAAACTGCTCAACAAAAGGGGAAAGTCCAGCTCCACCTATGCCAAAAAATCTTAATCTTCCACCAAAAATCTCTATCAGTTTTTTACCAGCAATTTCGTTTAGTTTTTTTCTAAAAAATGGTATAGAGTATATTGTTTTCATGATAAATGAACCAGTAAATTTTGGTAATACTTTGTTTTTATAGATTTTTTCTATGATTAGAGGTACACTAACCATCATAGTGGGTTTTACAATACCAAATGCTTTTAATAATACACTTGGAGTTGGCACCTTATCTATGTAGTAAACACTTGCTCCATGGACTAGCGGTACTATCATTCCAACTGTACATTCTAGGGTGTGTGCTAGGGGTAAGATAGATAAAAACACATCATCTTTTTTAATGCTTACTTTTTCATAAGCACTTAAAGCATTTGTTACTAGATTTTTATGAGAGAGCATTACACCTTTTGAGTGCCCAGTTGTTCCAGATGTATAAAGAAGAGAGGCTAAATCATCTTCTTGGGGTTTAGTTATCTCTTTAGAGAATGAAATTTTTTCTGTAAGTTTATAAATATAGCTTTTGTTTGTTAGCTCATCTATAATTGTCAAGTTATCAAGTTTTATAACAAACTTAATGTCTGACTCACTACACTCTTGAATTGTTGAGAGATGTCTATCTGATACAAATACAGCTTTAGCTTCGGAGTGTCTTAGTATATGGTGAACATCTGATGGGTGAAAATCTGGAAGCACTGGTACTATCACAGCACCAAAATAAGTTACACTAAAGTAAGCAATACCCCAGTTAGGCATATTTTCACTTAGTAAAACTACTTTGTCGCCTTTTTTTATCCCATTTGCTTGTAGTAGTTCTATCATCTGCATGGTTTTGTCATAAAACTCTGAGTAAAACATGGCACTCTCACCTACTTTACCAAAAGATGGTTCATTAGCATAAAGATTATTTGCTCTCTCAAGCAGACTAGGCAGTGTAAAATTATTTAAATTTTCATAAGGGTATCTCATATCTAATCTTTTATTTTAATTTCATTGAGTATCATTATACTAATAAAAGCAAATATTTTATAAAAAACATGAAACAAAAGGTTAAAAGTTGAGTAGAAGAAATAAAGATAAACAAACACATAATAAAAACAAAGTAACTTTTACTACAAAAGATTTTTTGCCTACTTCAAGAGAAGACATGGATGAAAGGGGTTGGGATTATTGTGATATTATCCTTGTAAGTGGTGATGCTTATATAGACTCCCCGTTCATTGGTGTAGCAATGGTCGCTCGGATGTTAGAGAAGCTTGGCTACAAAGTGGGGATGATTGGTCAGCCTGATATTAAAAGCCCTGATGATATAATGCGATTAGGCGAGCCTAAACTTTATTGGGGAGTGAGTGGCGGAAGTGTTGACAGTATGGTTTCAAATTATACAGCTACTAAAAAATTTAGAAACTTTGATGATTACACTCCTGGTGGAAAAAATGATAAACGCCCAGATAGAGCTTTAAGTGTATATTGTAATTTAATTAGGCGATATTTTAAAGATACGGTGCCATTGGTGCTTGGTGGTATTGAAGCTTCACTTAGAAGAGTAAGTCATTATGATTATTGGCAAAATAAATTAAAAAAGCCTGTTATTTTTGATGCTAAAGGTGACATACTTATATATGGAATGGGTGAGATAGCATTAGAGCAGTTAAGTAGAGCAATATCACTTGGCAAAGATTGGAGAGATATACGAGGGTTATGTTATATATCTAAAGAAGCAAACTATGAATATATTCAACTACCAAGCCATCAAGAATGTTTGGACGACAAAGAAAAATATATAGATTTATTTGATTATTTTTATGATAATAACGACCCTATAACTGCAGAAGGACTATGTCAGAGAGTAGATAATCGTTTTTTAATTCAAAATCCACCATGTGATTATTTAAATGAAGACGAGATGGATGCTAATTCTAACTTACCTTTTACAAGAGAGCTACACCCATACTATGCAAAGATGGGTAAAGTAAAATGTTTAGAGACTATTAAATTTTCTATCATGACCCATCATGGATGTTGGGGTGAGTGTAATTTTTGTGCAATTGGTGTACATCAAGGTCGTACTATTCGTACTCGCTCAGAAACAAATATACTTGCAGAGGCTGAGGATTTTAATAAATATAAAGATTATAAAGGGATTATCTCAGATGTTGGCGGACCAACTGCAAATATGTACGGCTACGAGTGTGATAAAAAACTCAAAAAAGGTACATGTGATGATATCCGTTGTGTTGATTCTCAAAGACTCTGCAAAGTAATGCATATAGATCATAGTAGAAATATTAATTTACTTAAACAAATAAGAGATGTAGATGGTGTTAGAAAAGCTTTTGTAGCTTCAGGTGTAAGATATGATTTTATAACAGCTGATAAAAAACATGGGTTTTCGTACTTAAAAGAGATGGTAAAACATCATATATCTGGACAGATGAAAGTAGCACCAGAGCATACACAACAACATGTTTTAGAACTCATGGGAAAACCAGGTAAGCAGACACTTGTTGACTTTAAAAAGCTTTATGAGCGTCTAAACAAAGACGAGGGTAAAAAACAGTATCTTACCTACTATCTTATAGCTGCACACCCTGGATGCGAAGAAAAAGATATGCATGAACTAAAGCGTTTTACTACAGATGAGTTACAAATGAACCCAGAACAAGCTCAAGTTTTTACCCCAACACCAAGCACTTATTCAGCAGTAATGTATTACACAGAGTTAGATCCAAAAACTCGTAAAAAAATCTTTGTTGAAAAAGATACAAAAAGAAAAGAAAAACAAAAACAAATTGTTGTTGCAAAAGATAAGTTTTGTAGTGGATTTGCTTCATAAATATTTTTGCTATAAATAGGTTTATTTGGTATACTTGATTATAAATTTTAAAGGGAATTATTTATGAAAATATTAATAACTATTTTACTACTACTAATGCCAATAATAACTTTTGCACAGAATTACTCGAACATGAATGAGCAAGATATGCAAAATATGATGAAAAAGATTCAAACTTGTATGAAGAATATTGATCTAGAAAAATTAAAAGAGCTTCAAGAGCAATCAAAAAAATTCGAAACTGAAATAAAATCTTTGTGTAGCAGTGCAAAACGTGATGAAGCACAAAAAAAAGCAATTTTATTTTCAGAAAAAATTATGAAAAATTCCATAATTCAATCATTAAAAGAGTGTGGCGAAATAACGCTAAATGAAATGACAAAGACTCATTTTATGAGTGAGAATAAAGACTCTTCTAAAGAACACATTTGTGATGAGATAAATAAAATTCCCACTTCTTGGTAATTGACTTGCTAATAAAACTAATTAATAATATAGCTTAAATAGAGAGTTTTATCTCGTTTTTATTTTTAGATATAATTACGCCATTACTATAATATAGGATATTTTTTTGAAGTACACAAACGAAGAATTAAGACAAAAGATTAATGAGTATAAAGAAAAACTAAGTGTTACAATAGTTGCACACTTTTACCAAAGAGATGAAGTGTTTGAGATGGGTGATATCACAGGTGACTCACTAGAACTTGCCATGAAAACAAAAGCTGATGATGCTGATTATGTAGTTTTTTGTGGTGTTGGTTTTATGGGACAAAGTGTAAAAGTTTTGTCTCCAAATAAACGCGTTGTTATGCCAAAATTGGCTTGTTGTGCTATGGCTACTATGATTGATGGATTTATGTATGAAAATGCTGTAAGTGTATTAAATGATGCTGGTATAACAAATGAAAATATTTTACCAATAACTTATATAAATTCAAATGCTGAAGTAAAAGCAAAAGTTGCTCAAATGGGTGGACTTGTTTGTACATCATCAAATGCTAAAAAAATAATTACAAATGCACTAAAAGAGGGCAAAAAGATTTTATTTGTTCCAGATAGATGTTTGGGACAAAACATAGCAAATCAGATGGGACTTAAATCTTGTGTTATTGGTGATGGTTCTGATTTAAATGAAAGCGATGTGATTTGTTTTAACGGTTTTTGTTCAGTTCACCAACTTTTTAGTCTTGATGATATTAGCTTTTACCGCAAAAAATATCCAGGAATTTTGATAGCTACTCATCCTGAATGTGACCCATCTATTTGTGATGCATCTGATTTTGTAGGTTCAACCTCTCAACTTATAAAATATATAAAAGAGTTACCAGAGGAGCAAAAAGTAGCAGTTGGAACAGAGTTTAATCTAGTAAACAGACTCCGCCCAAAAAATACATATGTTCTTAGTTCAACAAAACCAGAGTGTCCAACTATGAATGAAACAACACTTCAAGATTTGTATGATGTTTTAAAGTCAATAGATGATGGTGAGCCATTAAATGAAATTTTAGTTGATGAAGAGACTCAAAAGTGGGCGAAAATTTCACTAGAGAGAATGTTGGCTTTATGATAAAAGAGTTTGTAAAAAATGCATTGTACGAAGATGTTGGTCGTGGAGATTTATACGCACTTGTAGAGCCAAGTGTAGATGCTAAAGCTGATATCATCGCAAAATGTGATGGAATTTTAGCTGGTCAAATATATTTAGATGCTTTGTGTGAACAAGAGGGTTTAGATATTGTTTGGGGAAAAAAAGATGGCGAAAGTTTTGCAGCTGGCGATATTTTAGCGACACTTTGCGGTAATTCCCACAGAGTTTTAAAAACAGAGAGAACACTTTTAAATATGCTCTTACATGCAAGCTCAATAGCTACACTTACAAACAAATATGCAAAAATTATAGAGCCTTATGATGTAGTATTACTTGATACTAGAAAAACAAGACCATTGCTTCGTGTGTTTGAAAAATATGCAACAAAAATAGGAGGGGCTGTTAATCATAGAATGGGTTTAGATGATTCACTTATGATAAAAGATACCCATTTAAAAACTATAAAAGATTTAAAAAGATATATTAAAAAAGCAAGAAAACAGATTCCTTTTACATGTAAAATAGAAGTTGAAGCAGAAACATTAAGTATCGCAAAAGAAGCTTTTGAAGCTGGTGCTGATATAGTGATGTGCGATAACATGTCACCCAAAGAAGTTAATGAAGTAGTAAGATATCGTAACGAAAATTTTTCACATATATTGTTAGAAGCTAGCGGAAACATCTCTTTAAAAACCATAGAGAGTTACGCCTCAACAGGTGTAGATGCCATAAGCAGTGGAGCACTAATCCATCAAGCTTCTTGGATAGATTTATCTATGAAGATGACTTAGTGATGTTTGTAGTATAATTGTGATATAAGATTTAAAGTAAAATTTTTAAATTAACCTCTAAAAAATCGATATGAAGTGCCTTTATAGTGGGCAAAGATAGGTTTTATTGGATTGATTGATGGTGGAGCTGTGGAGAATCGAACTCCAGTCCGAAACCATGCTACTCCTAATGTCTACATGCTTAGAAAAGTTGTTAAAGTTTAATTTTGCTTCACACAACTTGCAAAGCTACACAAAACGAGCCTCAAGTTTTCATTTTACGCACGAGGCAGACACAAAATATATCTACATAGGGGTGATACTTCGAATCCTACTTATCTAGAGTCCATAGGTGAAGCAGCCCGTCCTCTAAGAGGGGGTTAAAACTTATGCTACTGCGTAAGCTGGGCGGTAATCAGTGTTGTTTGCGTTTAAGCAATTTTGAGCCGCGTAACGGAAATGCTCAGTCCGACATGCAATCAGAAGCTACTTGATCCCGTCGAAACCAGGTCAGCCCCATATAGATTGCATTATATCTAAATTTCCATTATGAACTCTTTTTATTATAAAAAAGCATATATGTTGATGGGAGTATAAGCAAAGTTAAGATTGTTGAACTTATAATTCCACCTGTAATTACAACAGATAGCGGATATTGAATCTCACTTCCAATTCCTGAAGCATAAAGAAGTGGTAAGATACCAAAAAGTGTAGTAAATGCTGTCATTAAAACTGGACGGAGTCTTAAAAGAGTTGCATCTTTTAGTAAAATCTTCAGTTCTACATGTGGAAATTTCTTCCTTAATTCATCTATAAAACTAACAA
>JAKISX010000071.1 GCA_021648405.1 Sulfurimonas sp.
TGTATTCACCCTCTCAAACATATGTGCCCCATTTAATAAAGCTAAATCCATCATGTTATTAGCTTTTTCATACGATTTTTGCCCATCTGGTTGAAATGTTGGGCTTAATTTTGAGGGATGCGTATTTAAAAGCATCTCTTTATTTTCATATTTCAACATTTTTATAATAGCTTCATTGCAATCCTTAACTTTACCACCTTCTAATAAAAGTATCCCATCTGTTGATTTTTGGTATAGTTGTTCAAAAGAATTTTTTTGATCTTTAATCTCTTGAAGTGATCTAGATAGTTTATGGGTCATTTTATTAAAGCTATTGGCTAAGTGCCCTATCTCATTATATAAATCAATCTTTATTTTACTTGTATAATTACCGTTTGATATTAATTTTGATGCTTTTATTAATTGGTCTATTGGTTTTGTAATTTGTAAAGAGATATAGCGAGCAACAAGATAGATGATAATTGTTATAATTAGTAAAAATAATAATAATGTTTCTAAAAAAACTCTTTTATTTTCGAATATATAGTCATAATTATATTCATTAATTAATATCCAATTAACGCCTAGAATATTTAAATTTTCTCTTGTACGGAAAATTTCTTTATCTTGGATATGCCCCTCTTTTAAAATATTTAAATCTACCTTATGGTTTAATGCTAGCTTATCATCAGAGATGTTTGTTCTAAGAAATCCATCAACTCCAACTAAATAACTCTTATGATTTTGTTTTTTTTCAAATAAAGAAAAAATATTGCTTAGTTTTATTTGCACAACAAAAACACTATCTAAAACCCCTGTTTTGTCAAATATAGGAGTTATCATAAATCCTGCAATATTTCCATTTGATGATTCATAATACTCTAAGTCTGAGAAGTGAGTTTTTTTATCTTTAAGTGTTTGTCTAAAAGTTTTAGCAAACTTAGTTTTAGAGTACTTATCATCAAATAGATTTGGACCAAAAAATTTATTTTTTTTATAGGTATATAAAATATCCCCATCTTTAGAAATTTTATAAATGTTGTGTACATATTGATAATTTTCATATATGTTAGACATATGTTGTATGTCAAAAGATTGTGCCCAATTTTGTACATCAGCTTTACGAAAATTAAACCAATTATAAATATATCTTTTTTGTAACTCTGAAGAGTGCTTTAACTCTGCACTAATAGTCTTTTTTACTATGGCAGAGTTGTGTTTGTAGCTGTATATTGCAAAAATAATAAGTGGAACTAAAGATAAAATTAGAAACCACGACATTATTTTAACAGATAAAGATGATTTATTAAAAAAAAGATTATTTATTTTTAAAAACATTTTACTCCTTAAAAGTCAAAAATACCATCTAAGTTTTCATCAGCCTCTTCCTCTTTTTGTGTCCACATATTTGTAATAGTATGCATATCATTTATTATAGATGCGTCCAAAGCATTTATTTTGTTTTCATCACCAGAAAACAAATCTGTATGCCACCTATCAAGGACATACATAAAAGTTTCTAAAAACATAAATATATTTTTAGTATTTTCTACATCCTCAGGAAGAGGATTTTCCTTTAAAGTTACTGAAAAATTTGACATTGCAATTGAAAGTTCGTCAAAAATAGTATAAAAAGAGAGTATTGAGGCATATCTAGAAAATAGTAATATAAGCTCATCTAAAGAGCTCGTATCTATCTCTTGGGGATTGTTGATAAATTTAATTACAACAACATCTATCTCTGATAATATCTCTTTTAATTCATATAAATCATCTTGTATAAGCAGTTTAAGCTGTTCTATTTTTTGCTTTTGTTCTTCATCATCTATCTCTGTAGTTTTTGTTTTATCTTCAGAATGTGTAGTTTTATCTTTACTAATAACCGTATCAAGCATTCTAAGTGATTTACTTAACTCTTCATTTTGCTTTTCAAGTTTTATATTTAACTTTTCAATTTTTGTTATATGAGATTCAACAAATATGCGATCACATATTGTTCTTGATATTTTATATAATATTTTATTTAGGTTTTCATGTTTAATTGGTTTTGTTATAAATCCAAAAACACCAATATCGATAGCCTCTTGTAGTCTTTGTATCTCATTATATGCAGTTGTTATGATGATAGCTTGCATATCGTTTTTATTTAAAATCTCTTCACTCATAGCCATACCATCCATGTTTGGCATATTGATATCAGTAATAACTAAGTCATAATACACACCATTTTTTTTATGGTATTCAATATATAGCTCTAAACCCTCTTGTCCGTCAACTGCTATATCTACATTTTTAAAGTAATTATCAAAAACTTTTTTTGTAGATTCTAAAAGCATACTATCATCTTCAACATACAAAACATTAAGCACTTTAGTATATTGAAGCATTAATTTTATATTATGCAATATGATTCTCCGTTATTTAATTCATAACTGTATCATTTATTTTTAAAATTTACCTTAAAGTTTATATTTATATTAACTAACTTAATCTAACTCTTACTGATTGTTCGTGAGCAGTCAATCCCTCTGTACTCGCTATGAGCGCACACTCTTCGCCTATTTCGTTTATACCTTTTTTTGAAAAAGAGATAATAGAAGTTTTTTTCATAAAATTTTCAACTCCTAGTGGAGAGTAAAATTTAGCAGTCCCACCAGTTGGAAGCGTATGATTTGGTCCAGCTACATAATCACCTATAGCTTCGGGAGTATAGTGACCTAAAAAAATTGCACCAGCATGTTTAATTAATGGTAGCAATTCAAAAGGAGAAAGTGTCGCGATTTCTAAATGTTCTGGCGCAATGTCATTCATCAAATCAATCGCTTCTTGCATGGTATCTGTCACTATAATAGCACCACGCTCCTCTATTGATTTTCTTGCTATCTCTTGGCGTGGAAGTTTAACTAACCAATTTTCAAGTTCTACTTTTACCTCATCAGCTAATTTTTGTGACGGGGTTATTAGTATAGAGCTTGCCATCTCATCATGTTCTGCTTGGGAGAGTAAATCTATTGCTAAATGGTTAGCATTAGCTGAATCATCAGCTAAAATACCTATCTCGCTTGGTCCTGCTATCATATCTATATTTACATCGCCAAAAACCATTTTTTTCGCAGTTGCCACAAAGATATTTCCAGGACCTGTAATAACATCAACTTTAGGAATATTCTCAGTTCCATATGCCATTGCGGCTATTGCCGATGCTCCACCAACTTTATATACTTGCGCTACACCACAAAGATGACAAGCCGCAAGCAAAAGCTCATTTGGTTCATTATCTGGCGTTGGTGTACACACTACTATATTTTCAACTCCTGCAACTTGAGCAGGAATAACATTCATAAGAAGGGAGGATGGATATGCTGCTTTTCCACCAGGTATGTAGAGTCCTGCACTATCAACAGCAGTTACTCTTTGACCTAAAATTGTCCCATTTGGCTCATCATCAAACCAAGATTTTGGTTTTTGTTTTTCATGATAAACTTTAATTCTGTCATATGATAAATGAAGGGCTGATTTTAGTTTTGCATCAAGATTATCGTAAGCCTTACTCATAGACTCAGTTGAGATTTTTAAGTCTTTGTCATTTTTTGGAATCCAATTATCAAACTTTGAAATATGTTCAAATAAAGCTTTATTTTTATCTCGCTTTATCTCATTAATAATGCTACCAACTATGGAACTAACATTATCTATATCCATTTTTCCTCGCCCTAATAGTTCTTGAAACTGGGCTTTAAAGTTACTGTTTTTTGAGTTTGTAAAAATCATTTTATCTCTTTTTTATCTTTTTAAGGAGTTCTTTTGCGCAATCTTGTGCACTCTTATTTGTTACCTCTATAACTATATCTGCTAATTTTAAATATTGTGGAGATCTTTCATCATATAATTTTTTGGCTTTTTTTAAATCATTCAATAGTGGTCGTTTTTTCAATTTTCTAACAGAATTTGGATGTTTTTTTATACGCTTTATTATAGATTCAAAGGGGCTATTAAGCAATACTACTATCCCAATATCTTTAAGATTTTTTTGCTTATAAAAACCGCCACCAGTAGATATAAGAGTATTTTTCACACTAGTACTAAGCCAACATGATACCTTTTTTTCTAAATCTCTAAAATACTCTTCGCCATCCTCTTCAAAAATTTTTTTAATTCTTCTATTTTGCATAGATTCTATTAGGTCATCAGTATCAATTGCTAAATAATCTGAATGTTTTACAATTTCACGAGCTACGCTACCCTTGCCTACACCCATAAAACCTATAAGGACAACATTATTACGACTCGACATTTAATCTCTCCTTGTATAGAACTTTAACTCTAGACATCCCTAAACCTTCATATTAAATGCAGACATGTCAAAATCTGGTTTTGTTTTTATCGTTTTGGCATATACTAAAACTGCCTTTATAAGACTATATTCTAAAAGTATCATACTTAAAATAAATGACAACGCACTATATATCAAAAAAGCCGGATAAAAACATGCAAGAATAAACCCAAATAGTGATAACAGATAAAGGGTGAACTGTATTATTAATATTTTTTTATTTGTCATTTCATTCATTGTTGGAATATTCATATATCCTCTAGCATTAAGATGAAACCATATTAAAAAGGGTACTATTTTATAAAGCATACCTATCATTATACTTAAAATAAAACCACCACCTATAATTATAGAGATAACCACTATATATTCATCATCTAAAAAACTATTAAAAAGCCAAGCAAAAAAGCCAATACCTATAAAAACAGAAGCTATTCTCCAATACCAAACCGTAACATCAGATATTGGACGACGGCGATTGTTTAGTTTTACCCATACAGCTGTCCCAAAAGCAAAAAAGAACAAAGATATCAATGTTTTTGCTATATATGCATACTCAGGATAATATATGTTTAAAAAAGCCCATACAACAAGACCAACTGATATGATATAAACTACCCATTGTTTACAAAACGGCTTAAATCTTGGTGCTACATAAAACATTGGAATTACTTGAAACGCTACACCTATAATCAAAATACCAACAAAACCAAAAATTGCCCATACACTATGTATATTTGCTAGTATGAAATGGGTATATGACATTGTTTGCGTAGCATATCCAAATAAAAGATATCCACCAATACTTATGCTTATTATTGCAAAAATCAAACTAGTATTAATAGCTTTTACTGTGGGGGAAAAGTTATTAACATCTCTCAAAGCTATTAGCATAGGTATTAACAATATCAAAAAACCAATAACTAACAATATAGCTGCTAAGAGGTTTATAGTTGATTGTGAAAAGTAGAGCCCATATATCATAAACAATACACCAAAAACCAACATTGTATGTGAGTATAAAGTTATAGTTTTAACTTTATACAGTTTTACGCCAGCTAAAACTGGTAGCATTTGCATCAATGCACCTAGCATCACAAAGCCAAAAAATCCTATTGCTATAGCATGAGTTATAGCGATACTTTCAATACTATATCTACTAAAAAGAGTAGCACTATCGCTTAATAGTATTAAAATTCCTGCTAATATTGCAAAAAGCGGAGCAGTTAAAAAAAATCGTAATGGTGCTGATATTGGTGGTGCTTGATCTGTACTTAAGCCTGCTAATTCCATAAATACTACTCTACAATCATCGAATCCATCATATCTACTATTTTATCTGAGTCAGCACTTAAATGTTGTTGTGCCATTGTATATAACATCTGTTCTTCTTTCATATTGTGCTGTTGGAGCAAAATCATCAATGTCTCGGTAGTCCCAAAAAATCTATCTTTATTATCTTCATCAATTGCTTCTAAGAGCTGTTTCATTAAGCCTCTCATCTGTTCATGTTCATGTCTCATCATCGCTGTTGGACCTTGAGTCATCCCTGTTTTTTGCTCAAACTCAGCAAACATAACTCGTTCTTCTCTTTGAAAATGTCTCTCACTTGCGTCTATAAATTTTTGAGTTATCTCTTTTGCGTTTTTTAAAGATTTGTTTGCAACATCTTCCATAGATGCAAAAAGCTCATCACAATGACGATGGTCTGCAGTTAAATATTCTTTTATTGTACTCATTTTTTAGTATCCTTATAATTGTAAAATTATTTGTATTATATATAAATAAAATAAATCTTTATTGATTAGAATCAATACGAGCTCTTTTTATTGCCATAAAAATATAAAGATGATACAAAATATGATTCAATGAAATATTAACAATCGTTTGAGTATAATATCTTTTAATTTTTAGCTAGGATAATCTTATGAAAAACAAAAAAATTCTTACACTTGGCTTCATTAGTGTAGGTTTAGCAATATCATTTATATTTTCTACTACACTTTTTGCAAAAGATGAACAACCTCAACAAGAAAAAGAGGTATCTAGGCTTGAATCTCTTGCTAAATTTTCAAAAGTTATCTCAATTGTTGAACAATATAATGTTGATGATATAACAATTGAAGAGTTAATGGACAAAGCATTAAAAGGTATGATGCAAAACCTTGATGCTCACTCAAACTTTTTAGCTTCAAAAGACTATAAACAACTTAAAGTCAAAACAAATGGGGAGTTTGGTGGACTGGGCATTACTGTCGGTATGCGCGATGGTGCACTCACTATTATTGCTCCGATAGAAGGTACTCCTGCGGACAAAGCGGGGCTTGAATCTGGAGATATTATTTTAAAAATAAATGATGAATCTACTCTAAGTATGACTATTGATGAAGCTGTATCTATCATGCGCGGTAAAGCTGGAGACCCTATTGATATTACTATTGTTAGAGATGGCGAAATTAAGCCTCTAGAGATAAATATAGTTCGTGACATTATAACAATTCAATCGGTATATACTAAAACCATTGATGAAAATATTTTATATGTTAGAGTTACAAGTTTTGACAAAAAAGTGACAAAAGATGTACAAAAAGCTATAAAAAAACATCAAGGTACTGCCAAGGGAATACTTCTTGATTTAAGAAATAATCCAGGTGGTTTACTTGATCAAGCTGTTGGACTTGTAAATATCTTTATAGATGAGGGGGATATTGTCTCTCAAAAAGGTCGCAACGAGAGTGATACTCAAGTATATTCAGCAAATAAATCAACTACTGTCACTGATATGCCATTAGTTATTCTTGTAAATGGGGGTAGCGCTAGTGCTAGTGAAATTGTTAGTGGAGCTTTGCAAGATCACAAGCGTGCTGTAGTTGTTGGGGAAAATACATTTGGAAAAGGAAGCGTACAGGTAGTTCTTCCAATTACTGAAGATGAGGCTATTAAGCTTACAATTGCACGATATTACCTGCCAAGTGGACGCACCATACAAGCTGTTGGAATTAAACCAGATATAGAAGTGATAGCAGGTAGTGTACAAACTAAAGAGAATAAATTTGCTCTTAAAGAAGCTGATTTAAAAAAACACCTAGAAGAGGAGCTTGAAAAAGTAGATAGCAACGAAACTAAAAACAATCTAAAGCAAGATGATAAAAATATCATCACACGAGAGGCAATGAATGAAGACATTCAACTAAAAGAAGCTGCTGGTATCATAAAAGCGCTTATTATAATGAAAAGATAACAGAGAAAATTCACACTATAAAAGGATAAAAAAATGGAAAAAAGAGAGCTACTTTATGAAGGAAAAGCGAAAAGACTTTTTCTAACAGATGATGAAAACTTAGTTATATCAGAGTTTAAAGATGATTTAACCGCATTTAATGGTGAAAAAAAATCTAGCGAAGCTGGAAAAGGGGCACTTAACAATAAAATAAGTACTGAACTTTTCAAACTTTTAGATTCAAAAGGGATTCAAACTCACTTTGTTAAAATGCTTGATGACAACCATATGCTTCATAAAAAAGCTGATGTTATTTTAATTG